>JBHHYW010000004.1:0-23716 GCA_046757745.1 Candidatus Scalindua sp. | reverse complement strand
TAATCAACATCTTCTTCCGTATTATCCTTTCCAAGGCTTACAGTGATTGAGCCATGGCATACGTCCGGCGGCACACCTATAGCCGTAAGTACATGAGATGCCTGAAGGTCTGGTGAACTGCAGGCTGAACCGCTGGCGATTGCTATACCATTGTAATTTAAGAACAGGACGAGTGATTCTCCTTCAGCAAAAGATATCCAGAAGCTCACATGTCCGGGAAGCCTCTGTGTCAAGTGTCCTGTAAAATGCAGGTATTTGACCGTATCAGGAAGCGCTTTTATGATTTTGTCACGAAGCGGGACAAGATGCTCTATTCTTGATGTCATCTCGGATTTGGCAAGCTCAGCCGCCTTGCCCATTCCTACAATCGCCGGTATATTATCTGTACCTGGCCTCAGGCCGCCTTCCTGTGCGCCGCCTTTAATGATAGGAACAATTTCAGTTCCTTCTTTTACATACAGGGCTGCAATGCCTTTTGGGCCGTAAAATGTGTGCGATGTCAGGCTTAGTGAATCTACGCCAAGTTCCTGAACGTCTACTGGAATAACTCCTGCCGTTGCAACGGCATCGGTATGGAATATAATACCCTTTTCCTTCGTTATCTTGCCTATTTCCTCTATAGGCTGGATTACGCCTATCTCATTATTTGCATGCATAATTGAAACAAGGAACGTATCCTTGTTTATGGCTTTGGCAACATCTTCAGGTTCTATCAGACCATCTTTGTTTACCTTTATATACGAAACCCTGAAACCATCTTTCTCCAGTTCTCGTGCAGTGTATAAGATTGAATAATGCTCAATTTCTGAAATAATTATGTGCTTGCCTCTGTCTCTGTTTGCAAGGGCTAAACCCCTTAAAGCCAGATTATTTGCTTCACTTCCGGTAAAGGTAAAGATTATCTCTTCAGGCTTGGCATTAATCAGGTCAGCTACCTTTACCCTTGATTCGTCGACGGCTTTTTTAGCCTTGAGTCCATATGAATGAAGGTGGGAAGATGGGTTGCCGAAATTTTCTGTAAAAAAAGGCAGCATTTCTTCTACTACTCTTGGATCAGCAGGTGTAGTGGACATGTGATCCATATAAACTTTCCGCATTGTAAGTTCCCTTCTGTGATTTCCGGTATTATCAAATCTTGATCTTCGTGATATTTATGTGTCTTGTACTTTCCAGTTTAAGTAAATTAAAAGTGTTAGTCCTGTAAAGTCATTGGCTGTCCGCAACACTCTAGGGTGCCTGCGCCGCCCTCTTTTACTTCAACTATTGCGCCACATATATCACATTCATAAACTTCATTTGCTTCTGTTGGCATAGCTTTTCCTCCATTTGTTTTTTGTTATCATTTTTCTACTATTAATTATACTAACAATTTTCCTGCCGTTATCAGGAAATATTCACCTACTGCAATCATTAACCAGCCAAAGAATTTCTTAATAATTATACTCCAATTTCCACTCTTTGGCAGACTTGACATCAAACCGGCAAACGTTCCTGCAATTATTAAGAGTGTTCCCATTCCTATAGAAAAGACAAAAAGTAAGCCTACACCGTAAGCAACGTTTTGTTTTGCCGCTACATAAGTTAAGACAACACCAAGCACTGGCGCCGTGCATGGTGCGGCAACGGTACCTGCAAGAAGTCCTACCATGAATGCACCGATACGCCCACCAGACTTCTTGCCAGGCTGTCTGCTTGCTAAAAAAGAGGGAATCGGTAGTGTAAAAGCATCTAACATTGACAAACCTAAAAAGATGAAGACATTGGCCACAACAATGTAAAGTATGGGGTTTGTGCTGGATGATCCAAAAAACCTTCCTGTCAAGGCAGCAAACGCTCCCAGTGCAGCATACGTAACTGCCATTCCTGATACATAAAATAGAGAGAGAGAAAGCCCCTTAAGTTTGGAATCACCACTGCGTCCTCCTATATAAGCGATCGTTATAGGTATCATCGGGTATACGCAGGGCGTGAAGCTGGTGAGCACACCTCCCAGGAAAACCGCTATAAAAGCAAGAATAGGTGATGCGCTGAGGTAGCTATCCAGGCCTTGTAGAAATCCATCCATATAAATTGACTCCCTTCGCTCATTAATTTATTGTATTTTGCTCCGAAAAATAAATGACAAAGCATACAGGGTTTTTTGACAATAACAATTTACGCAAAATTATAAAAGCTGTTCAAGTTTTTGTTGAAGTTTGCTCTTGCTTGTCACTCCTACCAAAGTTTCCTTTACTTCGCCGTTGCTGAAGATTATGAGGGTGGGCACAGACATAACACCATATTTTACTGCAAGATCTTTGTTCTCTTCTACATCTATATCTACTTTTGCAAATTTGACCTTTCCATCGAATTCCTGAGCTAATTCACCCAGGATAGGAGTTTGTGTCTTGCATGGGCCACACCAATCTGCATAAAAGTCTACCAGGACAGGTGAATCTGCCTGAATAATAGATTGCTCAAAATCCTCGTTAGTTACTGCCGTTAAGTTTGACATTTTTAAATATTCTCCTTTCGTGATTTTTTGTAGTTAAGGATGTCGTCTTTACGCTGAAAAGTCGCCTTCCTTAAGAATATGATTTGGAAGGCAACCTGCTGAAACGACATACTTTAGAATACAAATTACTCTAAATTGTATTCATTTCATTTTATTCAGTATTATGGAAAAAGCAAGTAAAACTTATACTATTATATGGACTATATGACAATATCAAGAAATAGAGGCACAAAGGGTGTTGGCAGGGCTGGAGGTCACCACATTCGGAATATGAGCTTGGAATGGGATTATTGCAAATATCAAGCGCAAGTAAACTAAAAAATATGTGATACCATGTCTATTTGAGTAACACATGAAAATGGGAAAGATAAAATATGACAAAGGCTTTAACGATCTGGCTGTCCACCCGGAAATGAAGGTTTTTAAAGCATAAAAAGGCGAATTCATTCAACTGAGTTCTTCAAATTAGAAATATTCTTTTGCAATACACCCGGCTTGACAATATCATTGACAGGCTGTATTATCTCATCACAACTTTTTTCATCTATCATCAAGACAACGATTAAATTTCATGCAAAAAAGGAGGATACCGTGATGTCAAGAATGTATAGTGGTGTTTGCGTTATTGTAGTAATAATTTCTTGTGTTTTCCTTAGCCATCCATTACGTCTCTTTGCCGCCGTTGCGGATAAGGATTTTACCTTAGATGACGGCAGCGGCGATTCACCGCAGGTTATCTTAAAGGATGAAGGAGATAAGACACTCACCCTGCAAAAGATGGATGCCGGAGAAGCGGATATTACTAATAATGAGGGTGGTATAAACCTTAAACCATCGGGAGATACAGACGATTTTCTCAAGGTTCTCACCATCAGTGACGCCTCATACTTGTTCTGGTCAGGCATCGCTGCCACTAATAATCCTGGTTTGAGGGTAAACCCGTCAACAGGCAAATTAGAATTCCGTGATGAGGATTCCGCTGCCTGGGTGGCTTTAGATGATATAAGCGGAGGCTCGACAACATTCGGAGGGCTATCGGATACGAGTTTCGGAGGAGGGCCGGTTCAGGGGGATGTAGTTTATTATAACGGTACAAACTGGGTAAACCTTGGCGCCGGTACTTCCGGGGAATTCCTGCAAACTCAGGGAGCGGCGGCAAACCCTCAATGGAGCGCTGCGGGAGGCGGGGACATTACCTCTGTGGGAGATGTGACAACCGGCGCTGCTTTTGGTGCGACAGCCGGAAATGACGGCAACACGCTGAACTTTGAGGGTGCGACCAGCGACGGTTTTGAAATAGCTCTTACAGGAGCAGATCCAGGCGGCGACGTGACGTTGACCCTGCCTGCGGCGACAGATACGCTTGTGGGCAGAGCGACCACCGATACGTTAACCAACAAGACCTTTGACGCTAATGGCACGGGCAACACTCTTTCAAATGTTGACGTGGCAGACCTTGCAAACGGCACGGACGGACAACTTATTACCTGGGATGCAAACGCTGCGCCGGCGACGGTGGCGACAGGAACGGCGGGGCAGGTGTTAACCTCGAACGGAGCGGGAGCTGCCCCTACTTTTCAGGCTGCCGCTGCCGGAGGGATATCCAATGTTGTGGAGGATACCACGCCGCAGTTGGGAGGGCAGCTTGATGTAAACGGAAATGCCATTGGTAACGGGACGCTTGAACTGATTAAATTTTCTGAAGCCGCCGGCGCCGTAAATGAGCTGACTATCAAAAACGCCGCCACGGCTAATGCCCCAGAACTCCAGGCCACAGGAGGCGATACTGACATAGACTTGAAACTTATCCCCAAAGGAGCGGGAGTCTTATCAGTAGCTGGAACTACCAACTATGAAAGCAATGTATCAGGCGATGATGATATACCCAATAAGAAATGGATAGACGACCAGGGATTTGGCACAGGAAGCGGGGACATTACCTCTGTGGGAGATGTGACAACCGGCGCTGCTTTTGGTGCGACAGCCGGAAATGACGGCAACACGCTGAACTTTGAGGGTGCGACCAGCGACGGTTTTGAAATAGCTCTTACAGGAGCAGATCCAGGCGGCGACGTGACGTTGACCCTGCCTGCGGCGACAGATACGCTTGTGGGCAGAGCGACCACCGATACGTTAACCAACAAGACCCTGACGAGTCCCACAATAAATGGAGCTGCTTTATCGGGTACTTTATCCGGTACGCCGACATTTTCACAGGCGGTGGTTCTCACTCAGCCGGATATCAACGGAGGCGCCGTGGACGGAGCGGCGGTGGGAGCGAGTTCCGCTAGTAGCGGAGCTTTTACCACGCTTACGGCGTCAGGCGCAACGACGTTAAATGGGGATATCACCCTTGGCAATGCTGGCGGTGTGGTTACTGATAAAGTTACCGTAAACGGAGTTATTCAGGGAGCAAGAGCATTGGTATTTGAAGGCCTCACGGCAGATAACTTTGAGACCACTATTGCCATAACCGACCCTACAGCCGACAGGACCCTTACTCTGCCGGATGCGACCGATACGCTGGTAGGCAGGGCTACTACTGATACGCTTACCAACAAGACCCTTGTTGCCCCTGCCCTGGGTACTCCGGTTTCCGGAGTGGCTACTAACCTGACCGGGCTACCTCTGACTACCGGTGTTACCGGGGTCTTACCCGTTGCCAACGGTGGAACAAATGCAAGCGCTGCAGGTGTAGATGCTTTTAACAATATTACCGGATTATCGGTAGTTGGCATCACCGGAGCAGTGAATTCGAACCTGGTATTATCAGACTCTCCAACACTCGGAGCTCCTGTATTAGGAGTAGCGACAGGTACCTCGTTAGAATTGGGTGGCACGACACTGTTTCAGTCGAGAAAGATTACCTCAGCGACAGGAGGAGTTTTAGATATAGCCCTGGGTTCAGCCGCAGGTGATGATTTTACCATTGATACAACAGGGTTTGTGTATGAGGGAGACGAAAACTTTGTTGGTATCGGGACGAGTTCTCCTGTAGTAATGCTTCATATATCCGGATCATCTAGCGTATTTGCTGCTTTAGAAAGAGCTTCAGAAGATGCAATAGCACCAGGGATTGTATTTAGAAAAGCAAGAGGGACAATAAATGGTAAGACGATTGTACAAAATGGTGACACAGGTTTTTCTATGTTAAGTTTCGGATATAATGGTAGTGCTTATAATAGAATGGCAGCTATAACTGCAGAGGTTGATGGCGCACCGGGAGCTAATGATATGCCCGGGAGAATTGTTTTTAGTACAACCTTAGATGGCGCTAGTGCGTCAACAGAGCGAATGAGAATAGATAATGCAGGCAATGTCGGCATCGGCACTACGCCTACTTTTCCGTTAGAGATGGGCAGTGGCGCTCATGTCACTGTAGGCGGAGTTTGGACAGATGCCTCCTCAAGAGAATATAAAAATAATATTCGTAGTTTGACATTCGAAGATGCAAAAACTGCCTTGGAGGAATTGACGCCCTCAAGATATTACTACAATGTGGATAACGAGGATGAGTACCTTGGCTTCATTGCTGAGGACGTTCCTGATCTTGTTGCAACAAAAGATAGGAAGAGTCTTAGTCCCATGGATATTGTCGCAGTGCTTACAAAAGTAGTTCAGGAGCAGCAAAATATGTTACAAGTTCAAAAGGAAACCATGGACGCAATGAATCATGAAATAGAAATGCTGACATCTGCTATGAATAAGGGCGTAAAAGGGCTGTAAAACTCTTTTAAAATATCAAAATAAGAAGGGGTCACCCAATGGCTTGGCTTTTTTTAATACCTAAATCCGTTAAAGAGATAAGCCATTAGCAGACTTGATAATCCACTCTCGCTTTTTGTAGAATTCAAGCCTCAACCGGGCGTCTCGAATTACCCTTATCTTCTCCTCCTTGTATTTTGGGGACAGTGATGTAATCTCTTGATATATAATATCTTATGGAAAATGGATTATATCTTTTAACTCCCATCTTACAAGGACTTTTATATATTTTCTTCTTCTTATCCATGTATGTATAGAAACCAGGCTAGACAGTTTTGCCACACCTTCGGTGAGTTTAAGCAAATAAATGACAAAGCCTCGGGATAATTCCTTGAAATTTTGATTAGGTTCTGGTATAGAAACGTATCGGCATCATTGTCATAATTTAAATACTATACTATGTTTAGCGTGGCAGTTGGGACTATATTTCATCACACTCATTTACCACGATAAAAGTAGTTTCTTGCCGTTTCTTTATTCTTTCAATACATACTTAATACCAGAAAAAGTATATCTGCAGAGTTAACACGCACGTGGTCTTGGAGTCAATAAAAACACGGCATGGTTGATATCATCGCAAAGCAAGGCAGGGGCGCTATGTTAAAAAAAAAGCCATTTTCAATTACTACTTTGTTCTGCTTATGCTTAAAAGTGAGTTTACGTATATATTATGTATACTAATCATGCTTATTGCCGGTACGGCTGGTAATGCCTTTGCTGATTTTACTGTTAAGGCTGGAGAGACATTTGCGCTTTCTGCTAATGAGACCTTAACGGTTGATGGCAATCTCACTATTGCATCAACAGGGACGCTCGACGCCTCAGCCGGCGGTACTACTATTTCACTCAGCGGAGACTGGACGGATAATGGAACGTTTACACCAGGGAACGGCACCGTTACCTTTACCGGTTCAGGGACGTCTGTTGTCAACGGCAGTAATACTTTCAATAATTTTACCTCTGTGACTGCTGGCAAGCAACTTACTTTCGCCGCCGGTTCCACTCAAACTATTACTAATACCTTGACCCTGAACGGCCAGGCCGACGAAACGAGAATAGTCTTGCGCTCTTCAGTCTCCGGCACGCGCTGGACGTTTGATGTGACCGGAGGCGCGCAGAGTGTTGACTTCGTGGATGTCAAGGATTCTAACGCATCTTCCAATAATATTACCGCTAACAACTTTACTGACAGTGGAAACAATGACGATACTGAAAGTTCTCCGTTCTGGGAACTCGGCGCCGTTGCATCTGACGAAGATAATGATGGAGTATCTAAAGAGGATGAAGAGGCCGGCCCCAATGGCGGCGATAGTAACGGAGATGGAATACAGGACGCCATGCAATCTGATGTAGCGGTTGTTCCGGATGAACCTGCTACAAGTTCGATTACGCTGGCGGCAATGGATGATAATGGAAACGATTCAGCAACCTCACCGAATATCACTTCTATCGTAGCAGTTCCGGAATCAGTGGATAATCCGCAGCCCAATGTTGATTTCACATTCGGGCTTCTTGATTTTGATCTTAGACTAAATGGAGGCGAGACAGAATCTGTGATCACTCTATTCTATCACGGTATAGAGGATTTGACAGGGTTTACATTCTATAAATTTAATAGTTTAACAAACGTATACACTGTAGTAACCGGTGTTACAGTGGGCACTGCAATTATTGGAGGCAAGACGGTAGCTACGGCAACTTTTATGTTGGTTGATGGAGGACAGGGAGATGAAGATGGATTGGTTAATGGCAGAATTGCCGACCCGGTAGGCCCTGGATTTCCTTCCGGAGGCGTCAGGTTGGTAAAAAATGCGAATAAGCAATCTGTCGTTGTTGGGGATACCATAACGTATACGATTACGATTGAGAATACAAATTATATTCCTGTGCCTGATCTGTTCTTGGAGGATAAGATCCCTCCCGGGTTTAAGTATATCAGAGGCAAGAGCATTTTAGATGGTCAGCCCATATCCGACCCTGCAGGCAACAGGCCTCTCATCTTTAATATAGATACAGTGGCTGTGGGCGAGACAAAGACGCTGAAGTATCAGCTTGTTGTCGGATCCGGTGTTACCTTTGGCAGTGATTATGAGAATAGAGCCTTTGCCAGGTATAGCGACGGGACAGTTATATCAAATGTCGCTACCGAAAGTGTCGACGTTATTGCCGATCCGCTCTTCGACCTGGGCACAACCCTCGGCAAGGTGTTCCATGACAGGAACGTGAATGGCGTTCAGGATCCGCCGCATACGGTAAACGGAGAGTTGGTTGTCGAGGAGCCGATTGGCAATGTACAGATATTCACGGAAGACGGCTCTGTAATAACTACTGACAAAAAAGGAAGATATCACCTTGCCAGTATCATTCCCGGCAGTCACCTGTTCAGGCTTGACGAAAGGACTTTGCCGAAAGGCTCTTATTTAACCACGGACAAGGTGGTAATAGCCAACATTACACCCGGCGTGCTGGCAAAAATTGATTTTGGCGTGAAGTTGCCTGAAGGTGTTGGTGTTCTGGATGCTCCGTTTCAAATTATCCGGGACAAAGGTATTCCAAAACCGCTTCTGAATGTATCCTTATTTGGAGATAAGATTATCATTGAAGAGGGGCAGTTAAAAGATGCGGCAGAGTTCAGGATTTTCACCAATTATCAACTATTTATCGAAAAATGGGAATTAGAGATATATGATAAAGACACCATGCATGTCATTAAAACGTTACGAGGAACGAAAACCGATATTCTTGATCCTGTATATTGGGACGGTAGAGATAAGAGCGGACGGCTAATCGTGCCGGACCGCAATTATGCTTATAGATTGACGGTAACCGGGTCTAAGGGGAAACATGACGTTACCCGAGAGAGAGCAATTATCCTGGATACTACTAATTCCGACTTACAAAAAGGGTTAGATAATAGGGAAACCGGCTACCAGATTGAGGAAAAGCGCAGGAAATGGATTGAAGTGGAGAGCGGGGTGAACAATCTGAATAGTCAGACAATAGCGATAGAGGGAGAGACGATAAAGGTACAGGGTAGGCAGTTCGCTGTCGGCGGTGTGCGCATTGTAAAAGCAGGAGAAGTCCAGCTTGATGTCCCTGTTCTGAAGTCGCGGGATTTGAGGGCGAAAGATTTGCTGGATAGGGGAGTTAAGGCAGCAAAGGATCGGAGGCAAGGCGGTCTTGAAATTATCATGCCCAGGGGAGAGTATGATATAGAAATGTCAGTGGACCCTGGGGAAGGCGTACAGGGTGAGGGATCGTCTTTCGTCCAGATGGAGCGGGCGACTGCTTCCACCAGTTATACAAGACATGTCAAAGTTGGAGATGATTATTTGTTCTTTGTAGCCATGGGTGACGCCAAGACTGGTTATACATTTAACCGTGGTGATATCGAGCCGGTACAGCAGGATGATAATTTCAATACCGGTCTATGGGGTGAGGCTAAGTTAAGCTATTACCTGAAGGGTAAAATCAAGGGTAAATATTTAATTACCTCAAGTCTTGATACAGACAGAGACAAAAAAGAGCTGTTTAAGACGTTAGACCCGGATAAGTATTATCCGATTTATGGAGATGGGTCTAGTGTTAACTACAGTGCCACGGATTCGCAGGGGATACTTTACCTTCTCATTGAATGGGATAGGTCCTCGGTAAAGTGGGGGGATTACAACACTGATTTTAACGATACGGAATTTGCTAAATTCAGCCGTACGCTTTACGGCGGAAAAGCGCATCTGGAAAGCGTCTCTGCCACTAAGTTCGGAGAGCCGGATGCGAAGGTGGTTGTATTTACGTCAGAAGCACATCAAAAGGCGGCGCATAATGAATTAATCGGGACAGGAGGCTCGCTCTATTATCTGAAAAACAAAGATGTAATTGAAGGTTCGGAAAAGGTACGTATAGAGGTTAGAGATCAAATTACCGGTTTGGCCATCTCTTCCAAAAATATGATAGAAGGCGTGGATTATGAAATGGATTATACCAACGGCAGGATTGTTTTCTGGATGCCTGTCAGTTCGGTTGTAGAGATTGACTCGATTATCTCTGACAATTTATTAGGTGGAAACCCCGTATATGTAATAGTTGATTATGAATATGAGGTGCTGCACAAGTTCGATAAATCGACTTACGGCGCACGTGTTCAGAAGTCGATAACCGATTACGTCAGTATAGGAGCGACTCATGTCGGTGAGTCGTTGCCGGGAAAGGATTATGAATTGAATGGTGTGGATGCAACCGTCCATTTAGGTAAAAACGTGAAATTTACCGGGGAGTACTCCAAAAGCAGAACGGAATCCTTGTCCAGTTTTATTTCTACCGATGGCGGTTTAACCTATACAGAACTTCCTACCGGAAAATCTGCAAAGGGCGAGGCTTACGGCATTAAGGGTGAAGCGAATTTGCTGGACAATAAGCTTGGGTTAACCGGGTTTTACAAGTGGATAGACAGTGATTTTTCAACCTCCGCCACGAGCTCTCAACAAGGGAAAGAACTCATTAATTTCGGTCTGACGTATGACTTTAACCCAAATACCAGGCTGACAGCTTCCCACAATATCCAGCAGCAGGTCAATGGCGGTAATCCGCAAACACTCCTGCAGGTGGGGGCGGACAGGACAGAGACAACCTCTGCTCAATTAACCCACAAATCAGACAGGTTAACGCTCACTGCAGCGGCCCGCCATCAGGATGTAAGTAGCAAAAAAGATGAATTCGAATCCGAGGTAAATAGAGATGAGGATGTGATTGCTGCAAAAGCGGAATATAAATTAACAGATAAGGTAGATGTCTCATTGGAACAGCAGGCGACAATTAAAGGGCCTATTAATCATCAGACAACTGCCGGTGTTGACGCGGAGGTATTGGATTGGTTGTCACTGCGCGGCAGGGAGATAGTTGGAACACACGGGACAGCCACAGGTGTAGGCGCAACTTTGAAAAACAAGAACAAGGCAAGTATTTCCGGTGATTATACCAGAACCGGCAGCAAAAAGGGCAATATTGAAGATAAGGTTTCGTTGGGGGCAAACGTAAAAGATAAACTTGACGTCACTGCAGGATACAAAAGGACCAGTTCTGAGGCAGGAGAGGTTATTGGTGATAATGCATCGATAAGTGCGAGAGGAAAGGTTAGTGATAAGACCGAACTTCATACCACCTATGCGGTAACCGATTCAATGAGTGAAGACAAAGTATCGTCATTTACGTTTGGTTCGAAGAGAAAAATCAATGACAATCTTACGCTTACCACTGACAAAACATTCGCTTTAACTAAAGATAACAATATCCGCGATAGTATTTACGGCCTGGAGTGGCAGAAGAACGGCAGGACAGTAGGAGGCACATTTACCAGAGAATATGCAAACGGCACAACCGGCGGTTCCGAAGCCAACATCTTTGGCCTGACGGGAGACATCAACGACAAATGGTTCGTATCGGGTAATTTTGAGAAGCGCAAGGTGCAAAATCACGATGGATCGCTGACGAACAGGAAAGCGAGCGGCATCGGTTTCAGCTATGTTGATAAGGACAAGGAAACGGGCGAGACAAAGTTAAAGGTTTCAAACAAGGTAGAACTAAGAATTGATGAGGGAGACGGCGATGATCGGGAGCAGTATCTAGTGTACAGTGTGCTTGAAGGAAAGATTAACCCCGATACCACGCTCTTTGGTAATGCAAATTTGTCCAAGACTAAGAATACCGATGCTCATTCAACAGATGCGTTATACAAAGAATTAGTGTTTGGAGCTGCATACCGGCCGGTTAATTTCGATTGGATAAATCTTATGGCTAAATATACGTTTTTGAAAGATGATGCGCCTGCATTGCAAAAAGACATCAACGATATTGTGTCGGAAAAGTCGCAAACGATTGCCAGTGAGGCAGTGATAGATGTGACTGACAAATGGCAGTTGACAGAAAAGCTGGCCTACAAAACAGGAGATGAGAAGGTGAAAGGATATGCTTTCACCAGAACACTGACCCGGCTCTGGATAAACAGGATTGGGTATAACCTGTATAGAGATTGGCAGGTATTTGGCGAATACAGAATTTTAGATCAAAAGGAGGCTCGTGACCAGAAGCAAGGCGCTTTAGTTGAAGTTGCGAGAGATTTCGGAGAAAATATACAGGCAGCAGTGGGATATAACTTTACTGACTTTAATGATGATTTGACTCACCTTGATTACACATCGCAAGGTCCATTCATCAGGATTACGGCTAAACTCTTTGACAGGTCTCCTGAAGAAAAAGAACGAAGAAAAGAGCAGGTCAGAACGAAGAAAAGGGATAAAGAGAAGCTGCAACTGTTAAAGAAGAGAACATCTAAAATTAATAAAGAAGGGAAGATGTTATATCATAAAAAACATTATGATGAGGCTGCTGCTAAATTCAAAACGGTTCTTGAAATAGATGCCTCTAATAAAACTGCTCTTAAATACCTGAAACGTATTACACGGAAAGTCCAGAAATAAAACAAATATTTTACATTAGTATCTAAACCGAAAATTTCTTGCTTTTTTTGAACAAAAATTGTTAACTTAAAGGCTGTCTTGTCGCTCCTTTGGAGTATCAAAGATAAAAGTTTAATACATGTTCTCATGTAAATGGGGATGGGGAACAAATCAAACAATTTTATGCTTTACCTTTCTTTACCTATAGCAGATAAGTTACATGATCCATCATATGAGGCATAAAGAAAGCAGCTCCATGCTACGAGTTTTGTTGTGGGCTTTAGTGGCAGTCTATACTTTCGTGCTCCCGTATTTTATTGTTATCTATAATGCTATTGTTAAGCATTTCTCAGTTGCAATTGCCGGAAAAGTTCCCATCGCCATCATCATCGTTATGGGAGTTGTTTTTTTTATTGCGGTACTGGCTCTGAAAAAGGATATAAAGGCCCTGATACTGTTAATTCCCTGTACGATCATCGTTTGGATCCTTGTTTCTTTGGAACCCAACCAGAACAAATATATCCATATACCAGAATATGTGGTCATGTCATGGATTCTGTTCGAAGCCCTTTCAATTGATTACAAGGGAAAAGGGATATTTTGTCTCGTCTTTATATGCGCCGCTTCACTAGGTATTGTTGATGAAATGATGCAAGGGATTTTACCTGGCCGATCTTATGGTTGGCGAGATATAATCATGAACTCTGCAGCAACCGTTATCGGGATCTTTACCCTCGCCGGCCTTAGAACGACGCCGGCAGGCGGCTGGACATGGATCGGACGTATAAAACAATGCAAAAAGGCTCTGGGAATCATAGTCTTTGGAACTGCGGGAGCAGCCTTGATGTGCATATCTCTTTTCAACGTTAAAGCACATGGAACGTTTAAGGGTGTTTATCCCGGCTGGCTACTGGGCTGGAGCGGCCTGTTCGTTGTCACAGGCTCGGTTGTTATTCTTTTTCCCGGGTATTTTTATATGCCGTACCGCACTGCCAGCGACACGGGTTCATACCCGTCAGATCAGTTAGTTACAGCCCGTCTTTGGATCCTGTGCCCGCTTGTCATCCTTATCATTATGCACGGTCTGGTGGTATTGACGGTCGCTAAGGGCTTGACTTTTTTGTGAGACGTAAAAAATCCGAGGCCCCAGGGCCTAGTATATCATTTTACTAAAATATTGATATTTCCGCATATGGTAGCCGCAGGCTTAAGCCTGCGTAAAATCAATGAAACAACGCAGCCTAAAGGATGCGGCTACATGTAAAGATTTTAGTGAAACGGTATACTGGTTTTTAGGACTAAATAAATTATTGGAGTTGCTGCAAAACCATTTTGTCTTTAATCACAATATAACGAATTAGATTATGAATAGAACAATTTGTTTACTTATCATTTCATTTATCATTATTAATTTACCAGGCTGTAAAAACTTCTCATCCTCGTATGTATATCTACCACCAAATAAAGCCAAATATGATAATGATGTCTTTATTAACAGACCGTTTTCGGTTGTTTGGGATGAACTGATTAAGCATCTCTCAAAAAGCATTTTCGTAATTAATAACATTGAGAAGGCATCATCAGGAATTATTAATCTGTCATTTTCAACTGATACTCCGGAGGAATATGTGGACTGTGGAAGGACAACATGGACTCATAAAAATTGGTCAGATAAAGAAGTACGTATATATAAGACAGCTGAATCATCTACTTATAAAAATGCGCCTAGTTGGGGCGCCTTTAGACCGTCCCCAATGATTGAGAGTGTAATCAGGGAAACATCATTAGAAGGTAGTATTAATATCTTTGTTACGCCGGAAGGCAGTGGTACAAGGATTACAGTAAATTGCCGATATACCTTTAAAGTAAATAAATATGGTGATTATGAGAAACAAAACGTGTATGGAGGAGTAAAAGAGAGGGGGCATCTCCCTTCTTCTTCGAGTGAAATTATATTTTTTGATACAATTCAGGTGAAGAGAAATAATTGGGAAACATCTGGTGAGCCAGAAAATGCAAAGTGTTATTCTACTGGTAAGCTAGAACAGGAAATACTCAATCTTATTAAACAGTAGACCAGTTTAACCTATTCGGACTGGAGCCGTTTAAAAGTCAGGAACGAAGAATTTCAGAAAAGGATACATGGGATAGTTTAAGGACGGAGGGTACATGCAAAAATCTAACAATTCCAGAACCTGCATCTGGTAATGTTGCTAACACCCGCACTCCAATAGACAGGCCGGTTCATAAAGGTGACAACGATAGGCTAATAGTGTACCATGCGGGCCTTGCCATTTTGTTTAGACGCTAGACCGGGTTGTAAGTATGATAAAAAACGTATTGGAAAAGTATACAAATGAGAAAATTAATATTATGTTTTTATGTTCTATATGTTCTGTTAATTGCATATTTTTCACTTATACCAATAGAACATGAAATATTTAAAGGTATAGGGGACAAATGGTCACATTTTATAGCCTATCTGATCTTATTTATAATTGCAAAGAAGGTACATACAAATTACAATTATTTGACATGTGCAATAGCATGTTTTATTTACTCTTTTATTATTGAATGTATTCAATTCTTTGTACCTAACAGATATTTTGAAGGTCTAGATTTACTTGCAAATTCGTCAGGTATATTTCTAGGAATGGTTATATATAGGTTATTAATAGAACAATACTTTGAGATAAAGCAAAATGCTATCTAACATTACAGTTGCCGAATAGGGTTTAAGCAAGTGACATGGATGTGCTGACCACAAGATTCTTATTTCATAAAAACATAATCTGTCATTTGTTGGATATGATTCTCATAAATTAAGTATATACTTACAGGGATGTAATATATAAGTTTTTCCTCCACTTCTCCATAAAGTAGTAATCTTACTTTTTAGATATTATTACAATAGAGTTGTTATTCAGAGAGTTATTCAAAAAATATTACGGTTATATTCCAGACCTTACACACCAGGATGGCGCCGCCTTTATGCAGTAGTTTTTTTAAAGACAAACACTTTTTAGACGCCAGCAAAAAAAAGGGCTTAGAACATAGCCCTAAGCCCTTTCATGATATGGTAGCGGGGACAGGATTTGAACCTGCGACCTCCGGGTTATGAGCCCGACGAGCTACCAAGCTGCTCTACCCCGCGTCTCGATTTTCATATTATATGAGTGAACGTGATCTGTCAAATAGAAAATTTTAAATAACGAAAAATAGATTCCCGATCAGGGTTGGGAATGACAATGTGCATGAATTACATCCTCTCCGGCGCTTTGAGGCCGAGGATGCTTAATCCATTCTTTATAACCTGCCTGATTGAATCAACTAACAAAATCCTTGCCGATTTCAATTCCTCGTTATCAATAAGAATCCTGTGATGCTGGTAGAATCTGTTGAACGTACTGCACAGGTCAAGAAGGTATTTACTCAGTATCGATGGTTCGCAATTTTGTGCAGAGCGTATTATGGTTAATTGGAAGGATTCGAGTTTCTTGACTAATAATAACTCGTCATCTTCCTTAAACACATCGTAATCTATTTCGTTTGTAACCTCCTTGCCACTCTTTCTTAATACACTGCACAACCTTGCATGAGTATATTGGACGTATGGACCTGTCTCTCCATCAAAGTTAAGGATTTCGCCCCAGTCGAACATTACATCCTTAACCCTTTTTGTGCTCAGCTCTGAAAATATTATAGCCCCAATGCCAACATCATTTGCCACTTCTGCCTTATTTTCCAGATCAGAGGTCTTCTTCTCTATTATTTCTCTTGCGATCTTACACGATTCCCCCAACAGATCCTCCAGCAGGATAACTTTTCCTTCCCGCGTAGACATTTTTCCACCCTTAAACTTAATCAAACCGAAATCGACATGTACGCACTCATTTACCCATTCATATCCCATAAGCTCCAGGACTTTAAAGAATTGTCTAAAGTGTAATCTCTGTTCGGAGCCAACAACGTAGATCATCTTGTCAAAGTTATATTCACGTTTTCTATACTCGGCAGCACATATATCTCTGGTGGCATACAGGCTGGCGTCATCCTTCTTCCGCAGTATACAAGGAGGCATATCGTATTTCTCAAGATTCACGATCAGGGCCTCCTCACTTATCTCAGACAAACCCGTATCTTTTATTCTATTAACGGTATCATCAAGCATATTGTTATATAAGCTTTCGCCCGCATATGAATCAAACCTTATGCCTAACTTTTCATATACTCTTTCAAACTCTGACAGACTGATGTCCTTGAAATACTGCCACGTCTCTCTTGCCTCCTTGTTTCCGCCTTCCAGCTTTTTAAACCAATCTCTTGCTTCATCCTCCAGAGAAGGATTGTCCTTAGCCTCCTTATGAAACCTGACATATAGCTCATTAAGTTTGCTGATATCGAGTCCAGTATCTTTTATCGAATTCTGTCTATTTAATTCAGGACCCCACCTTTTAAAGGCAACAATTAATTGTCCAAATTGCGTACCCCAGTCTCCCAGATGATTTATGCCTATACAATTATATCCAAGGGCCTTGTATAGGTTATAAATAGCATTTCCGATTACAGCCGAACGGAGGTGATGAACTGCCAGGTGTTTTGCTATGTTTGGTGAAGAGTAATCTATTACTGCCGTCTTACCCACACCCGGGTCAGAATTTCCGTAAGAATCTGATCCGGTAAAGACCTCGTCCAGGACTGTCCTGAAGATCATTTTCCTGGAGACGTAAAAGTTTAGATATGGCCCATGGGCATTAATATCAGTTATTAAGTCACTTGGCGCCAGTTTTTGTGCAAGTTTGGCTGATATTTTCCCGGGTGCATTTTTTAACTGCTTTGCAATGGCAAAACATGGAAATGCAAAATCACCCATCTTTAAGTCCGGAGGAATCTCTATTAAACCCTTTATCTCTTCCTCAGACAGTGGGATTTCAGCCTTTAATAAATCTACTATGTTTTTAATAAAAATATCCATACCAAGAAGAGGTTCCAGCGCCTCATACATTTAAATCATTACAAAACTATAATTCCCTCTTTCTTTGCGGATTGGTTTAGTTTATTATCATTACTTAAAAAATATATTTCTGCCCGAGTCTTATTCCTCAAATTAACGGCTGATGCCAAATGGATGGAGTCAAACCCTCTAAGAATATGCTTTTCTGCGATGTCACCTGCAAACCTGATTATTCCATCAGTTATTTCAATTACGAAATAACTTTCCCAGTCATTGTTAAAATCTTCTACAATTTTCCTCAGTACTCTACCGGAAAAACCATCTTCTTTTTGTTTTCTTGCAAAGGCGGATCTGGCTTCTGCATAGGCTACTTTAGAAGTAGATAGAACAGTTGTATTATGAACGATGTCTCTTGTCTTTTTTGAACCGGCTTCATCTACATACAATTTAACCAGATCGCTAGTATCAATATATACAATCATCTTCTATCTTCAATAACGATTTCAGAGACGGTCTTTCCTGTTATTTTGAGAGATTGTTTGCTACCTGTTGGCTTTCCACCTTTCCACGTGGCAAAACCCTCTTTAACAAGAGAAAGCAGTTTTGAATCCTCATCTACTCTTTCTACAGGCACAATAGTCGCTATTATCTTCTCTCTTTCCGTAATTACGACCTTTTCGCCTTTCTTGATCATGCGAAGATAATAACTTAATTTGTTTTTTAAATCTTTTATACCAACCGCTATCATAGCTACATTATAATTATTGGTGGCTACCTGTGTCAATAAGTTTCTTTACTCAGATGCTTTGCAGGAATATTAACATCCGGCAGCAGGAGGACCAACAACCCTGCAATGGGAGCCAGATAGGCTACAATCCCTAACGAAGTTGCCATACTGTAATGATCTGCAATATGCCCGATTACGGGAAGCATCAGGCCTGCAGTACCCCAGACAAGGCCCATCGAAATGCCTGAAGTAGCGCTGGCCATATCCGGGCATAATCTTTGAACTATTAATACATTAACGGCAGAAGCCGCAAATACAACCATACCACTTCCGCCTAATAATACTATAGAAAGAGTTCCGCTTGAATCTAAAAACCATAAGAGTAGCGGACACGCAAAGATTGATGAACATGCTATTACTATCTTCCTGTTTATTCTATCTGCCAGATATCCTCCTATCAAACCGCCAATGCTTCCGCCAATCAGGAAAACGGATATAGCGATTCCACCCTTCTGCATTGAGATTCCTTTTTCTGTAAAAAGTATAGACATAAAACTCATGAAGCTGGTAATGACGATTGACCGGGTAAACATTATTAAGAACATAATCCACAGCGGCCGCGAAGTTCTCGTAAAAAGTACTTTCAAGCCTGACAGACTTGCATTACTCTTACTGACTGGAATTCCCGGCAGTATCTTAATCAATATTAATGCCAGGATTACTCCGGGTAGAGACAATAACCATAACTTGCCTAATCCGTGTGATGAGACAATCAACGTAATAACATAAGGCGCTGCTGCCAGCCCTATGCATCCAACCATAAGGAAGATAGACATCTGGAATGTGGACCTGTTCTGGCTTAAACCGGCTACAGTTGCTACGCCGTTAGGATGAAATGCCGCCACACCCGATGCTCCGGTCATGAGCATTAGGACCAGTACAATAAAGTTTGGCGCAAAGCAAATGCTGCTCAAGAACAGTGCTGAACACAAGACACCAGCTACAACAAAAAAATGTTTCATATTAAATCTGTCACCGAGAAAGCCGAATACCGGCTGCAGAATCGAGCCGAACACAGCCAATACTGTGGGCAATACAGACACCTGTGTTATTGTTAAATGGAGACTGGCCTGAAAGTAGGACAAGAGTGGAATAAGGAAACCGGCATAGAAGTCATTAAAGAGGTGGGCAAATGTTAACAGGATTATTGATGTAGACAGGAATCTACCATTGTTTTTTGTCATTTGATCTTCTTCTCGTTCCCAAGCTCTGTCTTTCGCTCGTCTTGCAATTGCTATCACAACAACTCATAGTTTACTTCCTTTTTGAACCTTTTGTTTTAAAGACAACTAACGTTTACGATAAATGGCCAGGAAAGCAGGCACAATCTATTAAGAATTCTTTCTTGCCATTCCAGTCGTATTTGGGATTTGTCGCGGTAATACCCTTCCTCATAACCGGAAAGTTATTTACACTATCCCAAATGCCGTTTGGATATCCCACCATTGTAATATCATCCATACCGAACATATCAGCGTAATCAGCTTGGGATGGCAACAAGCTTTTATCAAGAGATACGAAAAAGAATTCCTTATTTTGCTCTTTAGCTAAGTTTAAGAGTGGGGCGATTGGCATTGCGCATAAGTCAGTTTTGCCATCTGGATGAGGAGTCCATCTTTTTTCAAATTTATTTAGTTGAAACGTAAAATGATTTTTTGTGTCCGGTGCACCAGCAGAGTCTCTTAATGTTAATCTGAAGTATCCCTTTATAGCGTCTTTTACAACATGTTTGTTCGTTACTATGACTGGAACATGCGTACCATCATCTTGCTCATTAAATCTATAGAAAAATCCTGTACCAGTACCAACGTCTCCGTTGGTTAAATCGGTTTCAATGCGAACTGTGCTATATGCGAGCTGTTCGACCGCCGTTAATTCGTGTTCCATGTTTTGATGATATTAGATTTTGTTTTGGGAAACAAGAGGGGGGGGGTGCAGGCTTTTCATAGAGTACCAGGTATCAATGTATCAATGCATTAAGAACTATAATAATATCCTATCTCAAACCCGTCAGCGATCTTACTTCTTTCATCGTTTCTCCAGCTATCTTTCTGCATTTCTCAGCGCCGGTATTAAGGGTGTGAATTACGCTGTCGGGGTTGTTGATCAATTCGAGGCTTTTCTTACTGGCCAGTTTCTATTCCTAATTTTTCAGCAATAACATCAATTGGGATAGTTTCTTTTTCCTTTGACCTTTCCCCAAGAAATGACATAAATTTCTCACTATTGCCCAGCTTTTCAACCTCTTTCTCGAAATCGTCAGTTTCCTCTAATATAAAACTTTTCCCATCTTTACCGTGTATAACTAAAGAATCAGATGAGGCAAGAGCTAACAATTCTTCCAATGAGTGTTTTTTTGTATGTAAGTCAATTTTGATCATATTTGTACCTTCCTTCCTTGAATAAATAATTCATTGTGGTCTTTGTGTCCAATTGCAAGGACTTTAACCTTTTGTCCCTCAGTAACTTCGTAAAGAATACGATATTTGCCTATCTTTAATTCCCATGGAGCAACGGGATTTGAGCGAAGTTGTTTGCGCTTTCTAGTTTCAATGTTAGCATCAAACTGTAAATATTTAAGAATAGCTTTAACAATTATTCTCTGTTCAAATGTATCATAGTATAGCAAATCATCATTAGCACTTTTCTTAATATCAATATTATATTTCATGAAAACGTAATATTATTAAATTAATCTGTGGAGAATGGTGCAATACAGAGCTTCCTGTAAGTGCTAACAGATTATATTGTTAAAATCAAGATGGAAAGTTGGTTTCCATCAAATACCTGGTATCAATGTATATTGGACAGAAATATGGAGTGCATCATCCGTGATGATGCGTATTAAAGCAGTGACACCCGCCTAACAAACTGGCGGACAAGCGGTCACTGTACTCCAAACAACCTATCTCAACCCCATCAAGGACCTTACTTCTTTCATCGTTTCTCCGGCTATCTTTCTGCATTTTTCTGCGCCGGTATTAAGGGTGTCTATTACACTGGCAGGGTTGTTGATTAAATCCAGGCTTTTTTCTCTGATCGGTGCAAGTTCTTCAACCATATTGTTCCACAGAATCTTTTTGCAGTCAACACAGCCTATCTCTGCGGTTCTGCACTCTTTGTTAATCCTCTCTATCTCTGATTGTTTGGAGAAATATTTGTGTAAGGTAAAGATGTTACAAATATCAGGGTTTCCGGGATCGTTTCTTCTTTTCCTGTTTTCATCGGTTACGGCTCTCGATAGTTTTTTCCAGATAACGTCAGGTTCCTCGATAAGAGAGATATAATTATTCATGCTCTTGCTCATCTTATTTTTACCGTCCAGTCCCATGATCCTAGGTGCGTTTGAAAGAATATGCTGCGGTTCAGGGAATAATTCTCCATATCTCGTATTAAACTTTCTTGCTATTTCGCGCGACAACTCAACGTGTTGTACCTGATCCTCGCCAATAGGCACCGCGCAGCCTTTATACAATAAGATGTCAGCCGTCTGCAGTACGGGATAGTCAAATAACCCCACATTGATATTCTTCTCGTTCTGTCTTGCCTTATCCTTAAATTGAGTCATCCTCTCAAGAATTCCCATAGGTGTCAGTGTGTTAAGTAT
Source organism: Candidatus Scalindua sp. (assembly GCA_046757745.1). Classification (GTDB taxonomy): domain Bacteria; phylum Planctomycetota; class Brocadiia; order Brocadiales; family Scalinduaceae; genus Scalindua. The sequence goes on along the minus strand of JBHHYW010000004.1, from coordinate 1,657 downwards.
CCACGTCAACTCCGTATGTTCGGGTACTTGAGACTGTACGAATATAATACAGCGGCCAGGGTCAAGGCCTGCGGCAATGTTTGTAGCGGCGGCATTGATAATCCGTTTCTGCATCTCCGCAGGATCATACTCAATCGTTATTGCATGGTAGTCTACAATTGAGAAGATACAATCGTATTTATCGAGAAGGCTGACCCAATTCTTGATTGCACCCAGATAGTTTCCGATATGAACTTCACCGCTTGGCTGAATACCGCTGAATAGTCGTTTTTTCATTTTTATTGACACCCTGTCTGCCGACAGGCAGGGAATTTCACTAATGCTCACACAAATAAAAGTGAGGAATAAAAGAAATTTCACACGGAGACACAGAGACCACGAAGGAAACAAAATTTAAAAAAACAAGACAAAAGGAAATAGTTCTTCCCTTTGTGATCTTCGTGACTTTGTGTGATTATTCATTTCTTGAGGAAAACCATTATAAATTTTCTTGTAATCTTTTAACGGCTTCTTTGATATCACTGGCTTTCCCAAATGCTGAAAATCTGACAAATCCTTCGCCAGCCTTACCAAACCCTGCACCGGGTGTTGTGACAACGTATGCTTTCTCCAGGATGTCTTCAAAAACATCCCAAGACTTTTTACCAGGAAATGACGCCCAGATGTAAGGAGAATTTACTCCTCCAAAAGTTTTTATGCCCAACCCCTCTAGTCCATCTTTGATAATTTTAGCGTTCTCCATATAATAATTCACTTTTTCCCTTACTTCGGATAGTCCGGTTTCTGACAGGGCTGCAATCGCTCCGTGCTGAGCAATGTTTGATGCACCATTAAACAGTGTGCCCATTACCCTCTGCCAGTCTTTACCTACGCTCTCTCCATCATCAAATTTCAGTTCTTTCGGAACGATTGTCCATCCAAGCCTGACACCGGTAAATCCGGCAGGTTTTGACAAAGAACTGACCTCAATAGCACACTCCCTGGCGCCTTCAATTTCGAAGATTGATTTTGGCAGGTCTTTTTCGCTAATAAATTCAGAGTATGCAGCATCAAAAATGATTATCGATTTATTCTTTTTTGCAAAATCAACCAGCTCTTTAAGTTGCTCATTTGTTGCAGCAGCGCCTGTAGGATTGTTAGGAGAGCAGAAATAGATTAAATCTGTCCTTATTACTTTTGATAAATCAGGAAAGAAATCATTCTCTGCGGTACATCTCATATACTCTATACCATCAAATTCTTCTGTGTCGGAATTATATTCACCGGTTGCCCCAATCATTACTGATCCATCTACATATACCGGATATGCAGGGTCCTGAACCGCAATTGATACATCACTGCCAAACAGAAAAAACAGTCTTCCGCAATCAGGTTTTGATCCATCTGAAACAATGATCTCGTCAGGACTTATAATATCGTTATACCAATTCTTTGAGATTCTGGTTTTTAATTTGTGTAAAAACGCTTGAGCTTGTGCATCATCATCATATCCAGTGTATCCTTCGGGTGTACCAAGTTTAGTTACCTCTTTATGAAGCCCTTCAACAATATGTGTGCTTAGAGGCTCGGTAGTGTTTCCGATTCCAAGACTTATTAATTTAGCATCCGGCTCTTTTTCTAAAAGCGCTTTTTTACGTCTTCCAATTTCAGGAAACAG
>JBHHYW010000003.1:0-33939 GCA_046757745.1 Candidatus Scalindua sp. | reverse complement strand
TTTCTACTTTTAACGTATGATAGACGTGCTTTTACCAGCCAGTTCTGTTTTGTGACAAAATCGCTGAGCATCAAGATCACTGCGCCAAGCAAATTGTCCATTGCGAGTAATTTGTTTGCAGGGTTATAGTAATACTTGTCAAAATCTTCCTTTGAGATACCATTTTCAAATGCTGCCCGTGCGGCAAGCTGTGAAGTTATATAGGCGGATTCAAGTCCGTTCTTGAATATCCTTGTTATACTTGCATCGCCTACAATAACAAACCTGTCGGTAAATGGCTTCTTTGCATGCGAAAGAGCAATTTTTGGTATACACATACAGTATTTATCAGGCATTTTCCAGTCATGGGGTAGTTTCCTGTGGACGACTGGATGATTTACAAAATTGAGCAGATCCTTTTTTGTCAAATCTCTGGTACCTACCAGGCTTACGGTGACATAGTTTTCTTTTGGCACCATCGATGCAAATCTGAATGGTTTTATTCCGAGTGCGAAGACCTGTATATTGTCATTGAAGGTTTTCTTTATGAAGGCAGCGCTTAGTGGTATCTCCATTTGACATGTCTTAATAGTTTTAGGAGGTATGTAACCAAAATCTAACTCTTTGATTTTATTAACTATTGTTGAATTAATACCAAATGCACCTACCACAAGATCTGCTTTCATCTCCTTGTAAGGGTTGTTTTTTCCATAAATTATGGTTGCAGGGGTGTCAATATCAGAAGATAGTCTTAACTCCTGTACGGGTTCGTAGATTACCTTTACACCCTGATGGATGACGTGCCCTAACAGATAATCATCAAAGCTGTGACTTTCTGTGTGGGTGCTGTAAAGTGGGCCATTGCCACGGTATACTGCCAGTATGCTGCTTTTATCACTCTCTTCCGGTTTGTACAACTCGATGCCGTATTCCTTAGTCTGGAAATAATATCCCTTTATCTCATGGCGTATAATACGCTCAGGTAATATGATACCGTCCTTTATGAGTTTTGCATGTAATGTACTTGCGATTACAGCAGCACTCATGTTGCAACCACTTGGACCTCTCTGGCTGAAGTCCTTACTGTCAAAGATTGTTATCTGGATGTTTATTCCAAGTTTCTTGGCATATTGAATGGCATCGTTTGCGAAAAAACTACCCGCCGGGCCACCGCCGATTATGACGATATTCGAATTGTTTCTTAAACATAAACGGCTTTCAGTCATATTTATGTTTGTCAGGAGAAAATAAGGTATATCATACTTTATAAAATGGTCTGTTATCCTGTAGTTACGTATATAAAGAGATAGTTAACAGAAGATATCCTACTCCCATTATTGAGTCTTAAATATAACAAAACCCTTACTGAGATACCACTTATAAATCAATTACTTACAGTAACAGCACTATTCTCAGGTTTCATCTAAGATGTTTTTATCTGTTACGTATTTGCATTTTAAGGGCATGCATGATAGAATTTTCTTTATCATGTAAACGTGTAGGGGTGTATTGTGATATACCCCAAGTCGAATGGAGAAAGAATATGGCAGAAAAAATAATAATCATTGGTTCCGGCCCTGCCGGATGGACTTCAGCCATTTACGCTGCAAGAGCCAACTTGCATCCCGTTGTTTATGAGGGAGAACCCTCAAACATTATGGTACCTGGCGGCCAGCTTATGTATACTACCGAGGTTGAAAATTATCCTGGATTTCCTTCCGGTATACAAGGGACAGAGATGATGGATCTGTTTAAACAACAATCAAAGAGGTTTGATACTCAAATATTTACAGAAGATATTACGTCTGTTGATTTCAGTTCGCATCCATTTCAATTAAAGACTTCTGAAAATAATGATGTAGAGGCGTTAAGCGTTATTATTGCTACAGGTGCAAGGGCAAATTGGCTGAATTTGCCAAACGAACAAAGACTTGCACATTCCGGAGGAGGAGTGAGCGCATGTGCAATATGTGATGGTGCGCTTCCAGCTTACAGGGATAAGGTCCTTGTTGTTGTCGGAGGTGGTGATTCTGCAATTGAAGAAGGTCTATATCTAACAAAGTTTGCAAGTAAAGTCATTTTAGTACATCGTCGTGATGAACTAAGGGCAAGTCCCATAATGCGGGAGCGTGCTATAGCTAATCCAAAGTTAGAATTCAAATGGAATTCCATTGTCGTAGATGTCCTGGGAGACAAGATGATATCAGGTGTGCGTTTGCAAAGTACTATCAATAAAGAGGAGTCAGACCTGGATTGTGGCGGGTTATTTATGGCAATTGGTCATACCCCAAATACTTCTTTTCTTGACGGCAATGTGGAATTAGATGTGAAGGGTTTTATCAGTACTCCACAGCCATGGAGGACGGCAACAAGTGTGGAGGGTGTCTTTGCTGCCGGTGATGTTATGGATCCGTACTACAAGCAGGCAATCACTGCCGCAGGTACAGGTTGTATGGCGGCGTTAGAAGCAGAGAGATGGCTTACTCAGAAGGGGTTGGTGTGAGACATGATTAAGGGATTGAGGGGGTACGAAGTGCCTAAAGTGTGAAGTGAACTAAAGTGCCTAAAGTTTGGGAAAATGAATATGTATTTATAAATTAAAGATTTCCACCTTTTTCCTAACTTTATGCACTTCATATCCTTCAATCTCGGATCCGAAATCGAGATGGGTTTATTTTATCCCTGTAACGATATGACGAGCTTTTTTTCAAATGCATGTGCTATCTTGTCAAGGAAAACAAGAGAAGGCAACCGTTTGTCAGTAGGATTTTCAAGTCTGGAAATGACCTGCTGCTTAGTGCCTATTTTTCTGGCTAACTCTGTCTGAGTAAGATGATGAATATTTCTTAAAACAACTATCTCCTGCGCTATCTTTCTTTTTGCATCCACCCTGTCAAAGTAAATCTTAAATTCTTTATCCTCTAAGTGTTTCTCAATATGTTTATCAAGATCGCTTTTCATTACTTCACCTCCCTCAATTGTTTAAATCGTTGTTTAGCTATCTGTATTTCCTTTACCGGTGCCTTTTGAGTTTTCTTTAAATAGGCATGAAGAAGAATCATCTTATTGCCTTTAAGTACGACATAAAATATCCTGTGCTGTTTGCCATATGCTCTTATCTTTAACTCCCATAGTTTGCCATCAATTTGTCTGAATTCAACCCCTACAGCATTCGTGCCATTTTCCTGTATTCCTTTCAGGGAAGACAATATTTCGGCTTTTTCTTTTTTGTTATCTATACAGTCAATATACTTTTCCACGGGTTTCCTGCCTGATGGGTTGCACCAATAATTTATGTGCAAGTTCATTGCCTTATGTTACAACCAAAGTGTTGTAATGTCAATAGTGAAAAAGGTGGATTCGCTTCGCCTCGCTGACAGAGCTAAGCTCAGCTTTGGCGTGGCTTCGCTTAATCGACAGGAATCCCTGAGTTCTGCAATTTCCTCAATCATCTGAAAGCAGCTTTCGTTTCAAATAAAGTTCATATATTCGATAAAATGTCTCCATAGATTCGATATCTATCCATTCATCTGTAGAATGTAATTCGTCAACAATAGGCCTGGAAACGATTACCGGAATGTTAAGGCGCCCAATAAAGCGGGCATCACTTCCACCATCTTCCTTTTCCTGGCTGGTAGGTTTTCCGGTTATTTCTTCAGTGACTGAAAGGTAGAGGGGGTCAGGTGAGAGGAGTGTAGGCTCTGCGCTGATTAATGTATGTGTGTTGATTTCTTCACCTAACAAATTACGAACATGGTTTAACATTTCCTTTACGGTGTATGGAGCTGGAAATCGTATGTCAAGAGTGGCTTCAGCTTCCGACGGTACACGGTTAACGGTCTGATTTAGTGTTTTAACGATTGTGAGCGCACAGGTGGGATGCCAATGGTATTCATCCGTCTTTAAAGAATCGAAGTTTTCCCGTAGGCGGACAGTTGCGTCTATAAGACGCTCAAGTGGATTGTTTCCCAGCCATGGACGTGCAGCATGCGAAGAGTGTCCATTACACTGGATATTTAGATGAAGTATCCCTTTTTCTTCCACAGTTATCTCATTCAAAGAGCCTCCGTCTGGAATCATGGCAACATCGCACCTGAGCCCCACTTCATCAAATAGAAAACGCATACCCGAGTTACCGCCACGTTCTTCGTCAGACGTGATAGCCAGTCCAAGCGGGAGGTCATCATATTGCATATGTAAATTCCTGAAAATTTCCAGAAGAATTGCCAGAGGGCCTTTCATATCTGCTGATCCCGGACCAACTATTCTGCCATTGGCTACTTGTGAACGGTAGCTATGGACGTCAGGATGCGTAATGACATCAATATGTCCGCAAAGGAGAATTTTGGGGTGCTTTACACCTTTAGGAAGGGCAATTAATGATGGAATATCACAATGGTAATATTTATTTACAACTATGTTATCAAGCGGCTCGACATGATTAATAACAAACTCAAAACCACGTTCAATATCGTCCGGGCGGGATGCATCGCTGGGGATCAGTAATAAGTCCCTTGTCAGCGCTACGAGCCTTTTCTGTAAATCTGTCGAATATTGCGTCATATTTCCCTTTTTTAATTTCTCAATTCCTCAAAATAAGTTTGAAGTTTAAAGCGCCTACCCGCCTGCCAAGCAGTTCGGGCCGGAAGTGAGCTAAAGTTGCGGAAGCCACGCTAAGCGTGGTAAACAATTTATTTAACTTTAGACACTTTGTTAAGTTTTGAGTTTCCTCAATCTCTGTCATAATACCATCTTAATGGAAGTATAGATTCAATTTGTTCCAACATGTTCAGGCAATCAGCCATTACTTTCCCAAGACATAGAAACTGTCCTTTTTGTACACTGCCATCCTCGTTGAGGTTGAAGTTTATGGGTAATACACCTTCCTGCATGTCAGGATGATAAAGATAACCGGCCTGGTCGAGCATCTTTAACAAGCTTGTATCCCTCAGTGGCCTGGCAAACCGTACGTTTCTCATTAACCAGGCATCATGTGGAAGGAAATGCCTTGCAATAACAGATGGATAGGTAGCGCCGGTAATTCGTGCATTTATTTCACACACTCTGACTTCTATATTACCACGATGTTCAACAATAAGAAAGTCAACACTTGCCGTACCTCTGTATCCCTGATCATGAAGCCATGAGCCTGCTGTTGAAGCCTGACGAAACAATTCTTCGTAAATCTGATCTTCCTTGCAGAAATAAGATGGAGGGGAAAGGTTGCCTTCATGGACGCTGTCCGCATTTAGAATTTGTTCAGTAATATCATAGAGAGATACTGTGCTGTCATTCAGGAACATTTGAATACTGGGTGATCCCAGATGTCGTACATTTGTTACTGTTTCATCAAGCCACCCCTGTACCATACACGGGCCTTCAAAGAAAAAATGTTCCGGGATTGAGTTTACATTGCTGGAGGTAGTTGGAAAACTGGTCATGCCTATACCCGAAGCTCCGATTTGAGCTTTCACCACAGCCTTTTTGTATCCCTGCTTGTGCAGCGTGGAAATACAAGCGTGAACATCGTCTGGTGATGCTGCCGGTATAGTGTCGAATACAGGAAATCCCTTTTCATAAAGATGATTATGAAGCAGGAATTTATTGTTCCCTCTCCTACTACCTTCCAGACTGCTTATGGTTGGTTTATTCAGGGCCTTTGCTATATTCATGAGTACGTTATCACTAACGAACCCATCTATCCAGGCGGCATCATGTTGGTGGATCATGGTTACTGTTGAGTTTATTTCATCATGGAGCAATTTGTTTACCTGAGCAATAAGGCTATCGTAAACTTTATGTGATAAAATCACAATGTTTGGCAGGCTCAAGCCAAGTTCGTACTGGAAATAACGTACCAGGGTCTGATCAGGAGGCTTTTCCAGTACGAGAAGATTGTTGTTTCCCTTGAATATGAGATTAATAATCGGGACGAGCCTTCCGCCATAGGTCTCCACACCCATTATATGCTGTCTTAGTCTTTCCAGTTCATCATGGTTATCGTAAAAAATAGATAACATATTGGCAAAGAAGATAACGCTTCTATTCCAAAATATTGGCAACTGACCTGGCCTGATTTTGATTTCAACAGTCATTGTTTTAATGTTTCGATATATAAAATAATAGCATTGATATCTTCCTTCTGTATTGTCCTGCCAAAGGGGGGACAGAGGGAAGATTTTCCTACAGCCTTTGTTCCTCCTGTTACAACCCTGACGACATATTCTGCTTCATTCACTTTACAAACCTTGGTTAGGTCTGCAGGTCTTGGATTCAGGTTGAATGCATTAAAGCCGTTACCTCTTCCTCCTTCTCCATGACATACACTGCAATATTGTTTATATAGTTTCTTGCCCCTGGCCTGTACAATATTAAGTCCACTGTCTATTTTTTTTACAGCCTCTATAAAAGGATTCTTTACTTCCAACCGGTCATCATCTTTCCCGTTACAACTACAAGAAATGAAGGGAATGAACACTAAAAAAAACAATAACATAGTTATCTTATTTTTCATGTTTTCTAATTACTTTCCTTTAAATATAATCATGGACAAACAAGTTTGTCCATGCCACTATAATGTTTATTAATATTAAATGGGTTTCCCTGGCCCTACCATTTGCTAAAGCAATGTCATTGAATTAAGAAATTTGATTTTCACATTTTAAAAAGCAAATCTCCCTTTTTGAGCAGTGACAGTGTCACTGCTCAAAAAGGCATCATCGCGGATGATGCACTCCATATTCTTCCCTTTGAAAAAGTGCTAGGGAGATTTGTCAGTTTGTTTCATACTTGATAAATAAGCGGTCAATGCTCTTGCCTCGTCTTCAGAAAATCCGTGATTGGGTTCTATTGTGTCAGGTTTATACAGTTGCGGATTCAGCAGCCATTTAAATATCCAGCCTGACTTCAATCGGTTGCCAACATTATTAAGTTGTGGGCCGACATAGCCGCCACCCTCTCCCATGATGTGACATGAAACGCATCCATCTTCCTCAAAAATCCTTTTACCCCTGCCAATATCGCCCGGCAGAAAATATCCTTCAAAATCATCGGAAATGCTATCATCAACAAAGACAGCGCTTATGTAATCAGTCATGTATTTTGATTCCTCGTCTGTCATTCTGAAACGCGGCATCCTTGGAATTACGGAGGGTCTTACGGCATATGGTTTCTTTAGATATCCATGCAACCACTCCTTCTTGAGTTGGCTCCCTGTCATATCAAGAGATACAGTAGACAATTCTCCTCCTGAGCCAAATACCTCATGGCAACTGTAACATCTGTACTTTCTGAAGAGAAATCCAAATTCACCTTGTGGGTTGAATTTTGTCTTCTTTCCCTCGACCACTCTGTAGTCAAGCGGGACATCTTCTTTGGTAAAACTCAAAAGCGCTATTGTCAATTTTACCAATTCTTCATCTGACAAGTCATAATGAGGCATCTTCGCATTTTTATCAAAGAGACGTGTATCTTTTATTTTTAAAAACAGGTAATTCACGGCAGTTCTCTTTATATCTTTTACATTTCCAAATTCAAACTGATCTTTGGTCTTTGATCCCATTGTACTCAAATCAGGGCCAACCTTTGCCTGCGTTTTAATTTCAGCTCTATCATGACAACCAAAACATCCGTATTTAATAAAGATTTCCCTGCCATTTTCCATTAGATTCTTCAAGGCTTCTTCTGATTTTGTCTCCACCGGCTCGCTCTCAAGTCTCTCACCTTCCTCTTCTTCTCCGGCTGCATCCTCCTCTTCGGCCTCATCATCTTCAGAATAGAATTCATCCATCATGTACTCTGTAATATCCAGAACCTCCTGTTCTGTAAAGTTATACTGTAACATTTTTATCCTTGGCTGATAATGATGCACATCTTTGAGGTAAAGCGATAACCACTCTTTTTTCACCTTGCTTGCAATATTGCCAAGGTCTGAAGCCAACACACCACCTCTGCCGTTAACGCTATGACAACTTATACAACGGGACTGTCTGAACAGTCCTCTTCCTCTATCATAATTACCCTCGCCCTCGATTGCTTTTTTAATGCCTTTTTCCCTGGAGCTTAACAGGAATTCTGCTAACGCTGATATTTCATCCTGAGTAAAGTTAAATCTGGGCATCCTGGCCTTTTCTAAATAGTCTTTAGGGTTTTTAAGCCATTTATTAAGCCATTTTTTCTCAACTTTATCTCCTAATCTATCAAGAGAAATACCAGGTTTCGGCTCTTCGCCATACCGTTGTACTTCATGACATCCATAGCAACCATATCTCTCAAGCGCTTTTCTGCCATCTGAAAGCAGGGATGCATTGGGAACATTCTTGCCAAGATGACATTTGCCGCATGAAATCTGTGTCAAGCCAATCGGTATCATGGTTTTTTCCCAATGAGGTATCCGCTTATGAGCAGCGTCCTTATAATTCGTTGCTAATCCCTGACCCTCATGACAGATAGTGCATCCATACTTTTCTACAGGGTGCCAGACCAGGTATTGCCCCGAATGAGATTTAAAGGGTTGTCTGGAATCATCAAACTTGCCATTATTTATGCCCAAATGACATGTTGTGCACCTGTCAATCCTTTTGAGTTTGTCCAATACTATTTGCTTAATTTCCTTTGGCCTTGATTTCGCAATACCACCAGTTAAGTCATTTGACACAAATTCAAAATCCTTCTGATATTTCCCCCACTCATGTGTATATTCACTCATCATGACAAGATAAAAGGTTCCTATAGAAAATATACCTACGGTTGCGAATATCCATCCTAATGTTTTATTCATATTAAATTAATTCACTCCATTCACTAATTTATTTCACAACATACCCGCACTACCACGGCACAACAAAAGACCAGTTAGGGCCTCTGAAGAACACGCCAATAATTGTAAGTAAGGTTAAGGCAACTACACATATCGTGAACACTATCTGAACCCATTTTCTTTCACATGAAAACCAGACGCCTTCACCGTGCGGACTCCTATCAATATAAGGCAATACAATAAGAGCCGTAACAGCTAAAGTTGGAACCAGAATTCCACCCACGAAGGCAGAGTAATGGACTAATTCCTGTAAGCCCAGGAAATACCAAGGCGCCTTTGCAGGGTTTGGCGTTTTATAGGGATTCGCTATCTCTTCCAATGGGGCGCTAAAGTACAATGATATCAATACCAATATATTAATTACAAACATGGCCCATAGTAGTTCTCTAAGTACTAAATGAGGCCATGTAAAGAGTGTGTCTTCCGGTTGTTTCTCAACCATTAGAGAGTCGCCTTCTACCAATGCCATTAGACCATAAGTTTTTTCCGGTGCATGGCCTTCAGATTTCTGCTCTGTTTCTACTTCGTTAGTGTATACCGGCGGTCCCGATATTCCACCATCCTTTCTGATACGCCAGAAGTGAACAGCCATAAAGATACTGATCAGGAGTGGCAGCGCAAAACAGTGAAGTACATAAAATCGTAAAAGCGCCCATTCTCCAACGATATTTCCTCCCAATAAAAGAAACTTTAGTTTCTCGCCTATAAATGGCGCATAACCGGCAATGTTTGTGCCCACCGTTATAGCCCAGAAAGACAATTGGTCCCACGGCAATAAATATCCGGTAAAACTTAATCCAAGTGTTACGAGTAACAAGAATATCCCGATTACCCAATTAAATTCCCTGGGTGGCTTATACGCACCGGTATAAAAGACCCTGCAGGCGTGCAGAAAGACTGTAAGAACCATCCCATGGGCCGCCCAACGATGTAGATTTCTCTGAAATGCGCCAAAAGAAACAACGTAGTTTATATCCTTCATACTTCTGTAGGCTTCAGATGGCACAGGAGTATAATACAGCATGAGCAGCGCCCCGGTTACAGCAAGTATGATGAATAGAAGAAACGACGTTCCTCCAAGCCCCATAGTATACCAGAACCTTATACCATGCTTCCTGACCTTTACCGGATGAAGATGAAGGAAAACGTTGCTTGTAACAATCAGTGAGCGGTTCTTATCTGTGTCAGGTATTCCGTGCCGGAAAACTGACTGCCGGATGCGAGCAAAAACATTTTTTTTCACAAAGCCATTTTCCTTATGTTTTTAGTAAATAAACTATACTTTACACCTTGAGCCTGAAGTCAGGATCTACCCTGGCGGCGGTATTCACGACTAAATTCCCGTCTGCCGCCAGTTCAACGGCATATGATTCTAATGAGCGGGGGGCAGGCCCTTTCTTTACTCTACCGTCTTTATCAAAGATGCTACCATGACACGGACATTCAAAATTTTTATTACTCTGTTTCCAGTTTACACTACACCCAAGATGTGTACATCTGGATGAAATTGAATATATTCCATGTGAATCATAAAAAACAAATATATGTTTCTCTCTGATAAAAACAGGGGAATTGATTTTATACTGCTCAGGTTTGCCTATTTTGAAAGAGGCTGGGGGTTCGTAAAGTATGTTTGGAACAATAAAACGGAGTGCGGAAAAGATATACCCTACGATACCACAGGCAAGACCAGAAAAACCTATAATCGAAAAGAATTCTCTCCTAGATTGCTTGTTTTCCATAACTTTTTAATAAAGAACTTGATTGTCTTTTTCTACAAGTTCCAATGTTTCCATTGTTATCGCATTTGTGGGACATCTTTTCATACATAAACCGCATCTGATACATTTTTCTTCGTCTTTTACAATTGCAGTAGATCTGCTGCGTTTCTCAAAAAAGTCTATACACTTCTTATCACCTGTAAGTCTATTTACGCCTGCTAACCGCAGACAGTTTTCTGGACATACGTCCATGCAGCCACCGCAAAGAATACACTTATTGCTGTCAAAGATAGTATTTACTTTACAGTCTAAACATCTACCCGACTCTGTCCTTGCAGTTTCATCGTCGTATCCGATCTCCACCTCAGTAAACCCTATCCTCCTGGATATTGGTAAAGATGGGATGCTTTGCCTTTGAATCCTTTCATAATTTGTGGGCATCTTATATTGTTTAGAACTGATTTCTACAAACCTTGTTTTAATATGCTCTGTTCTTTTGACTCCAAGGTGTCTGTTGATAGAGTGTGCGGCTTTTACACCATCTGAAATTGCTTCAACTACGATCCTTGGGCCAAAAGCAGCATCGCCTCCTGCAAAAATACCTGGTTTCGTGGTTGCAAGAGTTTCGTTATCCACCTTTATTGTTCCTCTAGGAGTTAGCGCTATTTCAGGATACTTCTCCAGCCATGATACGTCAGGAGTCTGACCAATTGCCAGAATCACAGTATCTGATGGCATAATGTTTTCACTACCATTGGTGAATGTTGGATTAAATCTGCCGTTACTATCAAAAACAGATTCAACATCCAGGGTTTCAAGCCCCACAGCCTTGCCATTTTCACCAATGATCCTCTTAGGCCCTTTAGATGGATGCAACACTACACCTTCTCTCTCCGCCTCTTCAACATCATATTGAAATGCAGGCATCTCTTCTCTGGATTCCAGGCATATCACATGCACTTCTTTCGCCCCCATACGAATTGCCATTCGCGCCGCATCCATCGAAGTACTGCCGTCTTCAAGCTTCTGGGTACCTGTGTGCGCTCCTGCCTGTGTGCTGCTCGTAAACTGGCGGATACGCACTGGCAGGTTTCTTGCCGCGGTTCTTGCAATATCTATAGCAACGTTCCCTCCACCTATAACAATAACCTTTCTTCCCATATTTACTTTGTAGCCTAGATTAACATTTAACAAGAAGTCTATCCCGCTTAAAACATTATCTAAGTCCCTGCCAGGCAATCCTATGTCTATACTCTTGTGAGCGCCGGCAGCGATAAAAACAGACTTAAAATCTTCATCCATTAAATCATCCAGGTTAAAATTTTTACCCAGTTTTTGTGGAATCCTTAATTCTACGCCCATTTTCAATATTCTATCGATTTCCAACTCAACGACTCTTCTTGGAAGTCTGTATTCAGGAATACCTGTCTGTAACATACCGCCCGGTACTGACTCCGACTCGAACATAGTAACACGGTAACCGAGCATTGTTAGTTCGTGAGCACATGAGAGCCCTGCCGGTCCGGAACCAATTATGGCGATCTTTGCCCGGCTTTTACTAGCCTCTGGAACCGGAGGCGGGTTTTTACCTTCTACCCCGTACTTTTCACAAACGTACCTCTTTAATGCTCGTATCGATATTGGTTCATCGATATTTCCTCTTCTGCATGCATCTTCACAAGGATGGGCGCAGATTCTGCCGCATACTGAGACCAAAGGATTGGTTTCACGCGCAATTTTATAACCCTTTTTAATATTGCCTTTATGGATAGCCTCTACGTATCCACCGGCATGGGTATTTACAGGGCATGCATCCCGGCAATTTATGAGCTTAAGGTAATAATTCAAATCCGGGATAACAACTTTGTACCTTCTTTCAAGCATGTGAACGGTTACCTCTTTAATTTGAAATCAACTGTTAAAGCCTCGCCACTTTTTATTATAATCTTTTTACCTTTTGCCCTATATTTCTTGTTCCATACTTTCAATGTATACTCACCAGGAGGAACATTTCTTATTTCGTAATTTCCTTCCTTGTCCGTCTTTGCGAAATAAGGGTTTTGAACGACTACAACATAAGCCTCCATTTCCGGGTGTACATTGCAAAGCATAGCAGCAACACCAAGTTTATTGAACGTATAAGGCCTTACTTCACCTTTTAACCACGTGCCAAGGTTCATCTTGTCAGCAACATCGTCAGGGGAAAATACATTATGAGCTATATCGTCACTGTTTTGATAATCAACAGTTGTACCTTTAAGGACGACTAATACATGTGGAACAAATGTTAATTCTATCTGATCCATTTTGGCATGCTCTTCCGAAGGCGGGAAGCTGCCTTCTACCTTTTCAATATACACAACAGAGTCTTTGTTATATCTCTTAACCTTTACGCTTATTTTGCCTTTGATTACTCCGTTGCCTTCATCGGCATAAACATAGACTGTTGAAAATGTGATGATTATTGACATGAACAAAAGAAACGCAATAAATATTTTATTCATTTTGATTCTCCTCCCTCTTTAAAATTATTAAATTAACTTTAAATAGCTTTTATCTTTATGATATTTGACATTTTATGAGAAATCAATAGGTATAATACCTTATATGGTATTATGTTTGTGGAAGTATACCGGATTCAATAAGTCAAATCTAGTAATATAAAAGAAAAGAACAATCATGGAATTGTGAAGATATAGTTATTTATCTGGAAGATATATCAAATTTATTTATAATGAATTTTTAGATAACTTGTAGGTACATTTTACTAAAAATTTGTAGAGAGCCATCATTATGAACATACATTACGAGAAATTACCTTTGGTTGCTCTTAACACGTCAAAGGCTGAAAGTCATAGAAGTAGAGCAGTAAAAGTCCCTACAGAGGAGTCTGTTGAACAGGATCAGAAAGATGCTGAAGGGATAATGAGTTTAACTGGACTGGATAAGAGTGTGAGTTTAGATAATAAAATCGAAGCCAGGGAAAAGTACACGATTGAAACAATGCCCAATAAATCAAAATCTCATACGTCCAAGACTCCAGGTATGGGGATGAAGGTGAATATGCGCAAACCGCACTATACTTTTCTTTTTGCATTCGACAACAAAATGGTCTTTCAAGCCGCCTGTTGTTTGCCTTTAAAGGTTATTGCCGCCAGCTTGGATAGTGATTCTGTATCAGGGAGAGTTTTGTACTGTACTCACACTGAAAATGAAGGTGGGAAATTAGTCTATGAGTTTCAGGGAGAAGGTTTGGAATTGATTATAGATGTAAGACGGGGCGAAAGCACAAAGGCGCAACGTCTGATTTTTAAGATTTAAAATAAACAGGGCGCAAATTCTCGCATAGCTAAGCTCAGCTTTGCAGATGCCTGCCAGACTCGTTCGGGCTGGTACACAGATAACAAGGTATTATTGCCTGCTCTTTATCACCTGCCGACTACTTTTAGTTGCAGCTTTATCATTTACTTTTACAAAGCACAAAAGCACAATCCCGATAATAAAGAATCCAACCAGTGACAATATGGCAAGACGGGATGTCCCTGTAACCTGGCGGATAATGCCAAATACAAACGGCCCCCATATAGCTGAAAATTTTTCAAAAACAGAATAAAAGCCAAAAAACTCAGCCGATTCCGTCACGGGTATCATAGAACCATATAAGGACCTGCTTATGGCTTGAGATCCGCCAAGAACTAACCCTACTGCTATCCCCAAGATCCAGAAGTCAAGAGCGCTGGTCATAAGATATGCATAGCACAAGATACCTAACCAGAGAAACAGGACGAAGGTCAATATTCTTTTAGATCCGAAGGTTTTGGCAATACGGCTGAATAACAGTGCGCCACCTATCCCTATAAATTGTACCAGTAAAAGTGTGCCCATGAGGGTCTGATTTTTAAGCCCCAGTTCATCCTTTCCATATATAGCAGCCATCCTGATAGCTGTATTTATGCCGTCATTATAAAACATAAAGGCAATCAGGAAGATAGTAAGGTTCCGGTGTTTCTTAACACTTAAAATGGTGTGCCATGTTCGTAATATGCTCGATCTTAAATAAGTCCATGAATTATTTTTAGCTTGATATTGTTTAGATAAGGTTTTGCTGTTCCCTGGTTCACACAGCCAGACAAACGTGATTATTGAAAAGCTCGCCCACCAGATTCCTGAAAACAGCAGACTTATTCTTACTGCCATTGTTTTTTCAATACCGATCTTATTATGGGTAAGGATTAGGATTATGCAGATTAGGAACTGCAGGCCTCCTCCCATGTATCCATAGGCATAACCTCTGCCCGAAACCTGATCTATCTCACTCCTTGAGGCAATGTGAGGTAGAAACGCATCATAAAAGATATTTGCACTGACAAAACAGGTGTTTGCAAGAAAGAAGAAAATCATAGTCATCCACACATCACCACTACGGCTGAAAAACAAGAGTGTGGTAAACAGACTGCCTCCAAAACAGAAGGCCATCAGGAATTTCTTTTTTGATTGCGATATGTCCGCAACTGCGCCGAGGATTGGAGCCGTTAGGAATACTAATAGAGCAGTAGCTCCGGATAGAAACGCCCATATTGTGGTTGCGTTTGTCGGCAGCTCAATACCCTGAAATCTGAAAACCCATCCATCCGCCGGAACAATAACTGTGGCAAAATATATGGGCAGAAGGGCGGCTATAATGGTTGTTGCAAATGCAGAATTGGCCCAATCATACATATACCACGCAA
Organism: Candidatus Scalindua sp.; assembly: GCA_046757745.1. Classification (GTDB taxonomy): domain Bacteria; phylum Planctomycetota; class Brocadiia; order Brocadiales; family Scalinduaceae; genus Scalindua. Next base: position 18,691 of record JBHHYW010000003.1, on the reverse strand, counting down.
AGATATTTTTTTCTTTCAGGCTCTTCATGGCAATCATTACTCAAAAAGGGTTTTTATGGCACAAATCTGAGAAAACATAATCTCTTTACATTCCTGATAGAAAATAGTAGATTTCACAGACATTTATCTGTTAATGCCAGTCAGAATTATAGTCAGTTTTACACAGTTATCATCTGAAAAATAAGAGTTGCGGATATGAATAAAAAGAAGTATGAGAGTAAGAATGTTGTTTCAAGTTATATTAAAATGACATTACAGAATCCTGAAGTGATGATTCTTGTAAAACACAGGGAAAGCATTGTAAATAAACATATACTCGACATCGGATGCGGCAGCGGCAGGACAACAGCGATTTTAAAGAATTTGAGCAGTGGGTATATCGGCATTGATTACTCAATAACAATGATAGAATCGTGCAGAGAAAGATTTAAAGACGTCAGTTTTGCTCGTGGAGATGTAAGGGGAATGAGCAAATTTCGCGATGATGAATTTGATTTTATAATGTTTTCATTTAATGGTCTTGATTCAATTAACCATGAAGACAGGCTTAAAGGTTTGAGTGAGATACACAGGGTAATTAAGCAGGATGGGCTGTTTGTCTTTTCCTCGCATAATAGAAATCACCGATATGCAATCTCATGTCCGAAAATGAAATTCTCAACGATGCCGTGTAAGCAAGCCGGGAATTTTATAAAATTTGTCAAGTCCACGCATAACCGCCTAAGGAATAAAAACCATCAGGTGTTTAATGAGCAATATGCAATCATAAACGACGTTGCACATGATTATGCCATGCTGACGTATTACATAGATAAAAAAAACCAGGTTTCACAACTTGAAGGTATGGGTTTTGAGACTATTGAAATGTATGATACTTTAGGCAATATGCTTAACATTGACGGTGATGATGCTGATAGTGCGTGGATTTATTATGTTACGAGAAAGTTTAATCACAAGAATAATACATAAACATATTATTGCGAATGCATGGTACAATATTTTAATGTGTAGACACGAAAAATAAAATCATTTATGTAAATAGATAAAGGAGAAGACGATGGTTATTTATGTTGCCGTTAAATTATCTGTAGAAGAACTTGCGAAAAGCATTGCCAAGCTGAGAAAGAATGATAAGGAGATGCTTTTATTGTTATTATCAAAGAAGGGCATGAATGTATTATGGGGACATCAAAGTTGAAGATCTGACACTTTTATTGCAGTAGGTGCACAACTTGTTAGGAGTCAAACTCCTCTTCGACTTGCGGTTCACTAAGTAGTTTGAAATACCGGGAGTTCCCCCAAAAATCCTGCCTGATTGGACATAGCCTATTGTTAAGGTATATGATAGAGGATTTAGAAAGTGTCAAGCATTGATTTTGAAAAATTGGGGGAACTTTCAAAAGGATTGCTCAAAATAAGTGAGCGATTGGTATCGGAGCTTGTTTATGGTTTACAAGCAAGCCAGTCGGTAATGCCCCTTTACGGTAGTCTTTATTCTACTGTATCTAAGGCTGTATCGAGGCGAGGTATATGGGTGATGGGTCGTGGAGGGGATCGTAATGAAATTTTTGGACATCTTCTTGATAAGAAGCTTCGGTTTTTGATTCGCATTGTAGGTTGCCGTCGTCATTTAGAGGTGGGTGACAAGGGGAAAACCCCCTTTAGAGATTGATCTTAGCTATTCTTGCCCTATGCTGAGGCCATAGTCAGGGAAAAGGATGGCAGAGTTTTCAAAGCTATGTTTGGTTGAGTGTGATAGCATTTAATCTGAATATTCTGTCTGTAGCTTTGTTGAAATAGATTGAACAAGAGGTGCATTTACAAACAAAGAGTATACTGTAGTTGCGGTATGTTTAAATCCTGGCAGAAAGTCTGACTTTCAAGTTTTTCTAGAATAATTGTTAACTTGAAAAACAAAAAACCTGCAAATCGGATTAAGGAGCATTTTTAAATGCCTTATTTCCAGACGGAAACTATTTAGAAATGTTACGCAGGAAGTGATGTGCGGGTGAGGGGCGTTCTCAGAAATAAGAATCAATATTGATGTTGACTATGTGTAGAATAATGCGTATGTTACAGATCGCAGAATCCAACAGGCATAGCTTATCAAAAAAGGTCTATTTAAAATATCTATTGAATTTGGAGGAATTCATGAGATACAAAGTAAACGTTAAGAAGACAGAAGAGGTTACTCTATATGGGTTCCGGGACTTCCTGGTTGTTGGTCACAGGGGCAGACAGTAGAAGAATCTCTGGAAAATATAAAAGATGCTATACAGGAATATCTGGAAACTGTTGATGAATTAAGCAAAGACAAAGAATCCCATTATGTAGAAGTGGGAGAAAATGCCTAAGGTACCTGGTATAAACCACGAACGTGCTGTAGAAGCTTTAGAAAAAGCTGGATTTTGGATTGTAAGGCAGAGAAAACATATAACCATGACTAACGGTGAACGTATTATTACTGTCCCAAGATAAAACCCTGTTAATTCCTTTACAATGGCAGGTATCATTAAGGATGCTGGTGTCAGCATTGAAGAATTTAAGAAACTTTTATAAAAGAAACAACCAATCCATTTTTTTTACAAGAAACTCTTCCGGGTCAGCTTGCTCAGTAATTTACGCTTCATAATTGGCAAATCGCTCGGCTGAGCGTTCAACCGAGCCAACGTCGAGGGTTCACGTCGAAGTCTGATTAAAAAAACAGTTGCCTAATCTCTTTCTGAATTTATAATCCATACCCATAGTCATATCTATATTATTATAATGAATTAGCCTGTATACAAATTGTCTTAACCTCCTTTGTTCTGTGCCTGCCCTGTGAAATTTGGAGTTTTTTCACAGGCGTGTATCCGTGTAAATTCCTGCCCGACTGTGGCGGGTGTGGTTAAAGAGAGAAAAAGGAGTCTTTGCTTTTGCGCCTGCGAGAAAATAACTAATTATTACTCCGGCAATTAAATACATGATATATTTTTCGTTTATTTTTGAATATTTAAAGCTTTAAGCTCTAATCGGTTGAACCTATTTAATTGCCAGGTTAATATGATTGAAGAACACGTTAATTTCAATTCTGATGGTATGAAGCTTGAAGGGGTTTTATCTTATGATGAAGATGTTGTAAATCCTCCATCGATGCTTTTGTGTCCGCCCCATCCTCATCTCGGCGGTGATATGGAAAATAATGTTATTACTGCGCTCGGTAAAGTACTGGCAGAAAAAGGATTTGCTACACTAAGATTTAACTACCGTGGTGTTGGTAATAGCGAAAGCAGGCTTGGCAATATTGCAGAGGTATACGAGTATTGGGATGAGATTTTAAACAATGACGATTGTTCCGATGCTATTGTGGATGCTACTTCAGCAATTAAATATCTTGAATTAACTGTTGGTACGAACAGGTTATCTATTACCGGATATTCCTTTGGCGCAATTGTGGCGATGATGCTAAGTGTGAAAAATGTAAACATAAGGGCATTTGCATCAATCTCTACGCCTTTTGGCAGATTTGATACTACATTTCTATCGGACTGCAAGAAACCTAAGTTGTTCATTTGTGCGGATAATGATTTTGCCGCCTCAATTGAAGAAGTCGAGAAGGGAATGTTAAATATTTCGGAACCTAAGATACTCGACGTAATCGAAAGTTGTGACCACTTCTATATAGACAGAGAGTCCGAAATTGCAAACAGGGTATACGGTTTCTTCAACCGTAACAATACCAAATAACTGTTAAGAGTCCGGGCGTGATTTAATGTCAAAGTTAGTTATACTTCGACAGAGTTTATACAGAGTGTGTGAACGTGCTCAGTGTGACGCCATTTCGAGCGAAGTCGAGGAATTAAAGCTGCCGAAGGCCTAATTTAAAACCATTCGCCCTTTGTTCCCCTGAATTTAACCCACTTGCACCAGTAGAAATGGTTTTTAGCGAACAAATTGCTATTATGAGCCAATTTATTCTACCCTGAAAAACATGCCGAATTACTTATATTGCCAATTTTCAATACCTTATAAATATTAATTTCTGTTTTAATAATTTGGTATTGTAATTGCGATTGACATAATTCATGCGTAAATCCAACAATATTGGTTTAATTAGATACGAATTCATAGCATACGTTCATATATTGGATACCCAAAATGTGAGTAACATATTACTTACGAAGGAAGATTTAGCAAATATGAAGTCACAAAGTGATCATATTGATTGGGTTCCGGTCGAAAACATGGATATTGATATTATTGATAATGGAGAAATTAACATTAATTCTATTGTTAAGACAAAAAAGAGAATCTGCGGGCTTTTTGATGCTGAGCCACTAGATTGGGAATATGCGCGGATTATAGTTACCGATTCTGCAAAAACAAAACATAGTTACGCAATAGCCAGGATGCCAAAGAGTCCAACAGTTCCGGTCTTTTTTAATGTTAACGAATGATTTGTATATACTGGATAGCTTAATCATTTCATTAATCTTGCCAAATACCTTTCATGCCTCAAGGCGAATCAAAACCATCGTAAAATTGTTATTGTATCCCGGTTATGCTTAATATATTATAACAATTTTAACAAATGGCCTGGCAAACTCGCTCTGGCCGTACAAGTAAATCGAGTGGCTATTGACAAATTGTGATTGTGGGATACCGGCCTGTCCGACAGCAGGCGGGAATTCCTGAATTAATTAGACATATAACCATAATGAATGCCGCCTTATTAGCTGTTTTTTCACTATTCTGTTTTTTTCTCAGTTATCTGTTTTATTCAAGGTTTCTTGCGAAAAAAATATATGAGATTGGCTCAGACATTGTAACCCCTGCCCATGAATTTAAGGATGGTATAGATTATGTTCCTACAAACAAATATGTGCTTTTTGGTCATCATTTCACCTCAATAGCCGGTGCAGCGCCCATTATCGGTCCTGCCATAGCCGTTATATGGGGTTGGCTACCTGCGCTGTTATGGGTTGTCTTTGGTACGATCTTCATAGGAGCCGTGCATGACTTTGGTTGCCTTGTCCTCTCAGCTAAGAACAAGGGGCACTCCATTGGTGATTTAACAGGAACCATTATAGGTAAAAGGGCGCGAGCATTGTTCCTTACCATTATCTTTTTCCTTACATGGATCGTAATTGCAGTCTTTGCCTACGTAATAGCTACACTGTTCTCACAATTTCCAACAGCAGTACTCCCGGTAAACATTCAAATTATTATTGCAGTTACCATAGGACTTGTCATTTACAGGACGAAGTTTGGAATCCTTATTCCTTCTATCATTGCGTTATTTGTTTTATACGGTTTTACATATCTAGGTACATATACCCCTATGCATTTACCGGCATTTATTGGCGGGCAGACAGAGTCGTGGATTGTATTGCTTCTTGTTTACGCATTTATTGCGTCTGTACTTCCGGTTTGGCTGTTACTCCAACCAAGGGATTTTATCAATTCGCATCAGCTCCTTGTAGGATTGGGTATTATGTATCTGGGTCTTTTTATCGTACATCCACCAATGGTAGCGCCTGCGCTTAATCTTGAGGTAGGTGGGGGATTGCCGTGGTTTCCATTCTTGTTTATTACGATAGCCTGTGGCGCAATATCAGGATTCCATGGCCTTGTGGGTTCAGGTACTACATCAAAACAGTTGAATAATATTAAAGACGCCAGGATGATTGGTTTTGGGTCAATGTTAGGTGAGGGTTCGCTGGGGTTGATGTCCGTGATTGCATCAACGGCTGGTTTTGCAACGCTTGCTGCATGGAAGAGCCACTATTCAAGCTGGGGAGCCGCCGGAAGTATGGATGCAAAGATGGGGGCGTTTGTTACCGGAGGCGCCTATTTTCTGAAAGAGGGACTTATGCTTCCTGATGGATTCGGCACAACACTGATTGCCGTAATCGTCATAAGCTTTGCGGCAACTACCCTTGATACTTCAACAAGGATTCAGAGGTACATTACTTCTGAGCTTGGGGAGATATATAATATTAAGATTCTTACGAACAGGTTTGTTGCTGCAGCAATTGCCGCATTTACGCCGCTTATCCTCATATTTGGAGGTGAGGGACTTAGTTGGAAACGTCTATGGCCGATCTTTGGCGCGACAAACCAGATGCTTGCCGGGCTGTCGCTACTGGTGTTGACTGTTTACCTTTATAGAAAAGGCAGAAATATTTTGTTTACGTTAATACCTCTTATATTTCTGATTTTCATGACGTCAACGGCGATGGTGATTAGCTTGAAGGAATTTATTAAATCCCGGAACTGGATACTAACTATTTTATCTGTACTCCTGCTTTCATTCTCTGCCTGGATTATCCTTGAAGCAATCAATGTAATAAGAAATATAAAGAAAAAAGATAACGGTACAGACCATTTGGTTTAAGGCATTTAATGACCAACGACTACTGACAAATGACAGTTCGCTCTAGCGGACTAATTGACTATTGACGGTCCACAGTTGGCGGTTTATCTCTTCTAATTGATAATTCCAAAGTGCATAAGAGGCATAAAAAACGTGACGCTGCACACATTTGTGCCAGTGCATCATGTGTCGCGGCACACTCCCTTCCATTAATTTCGGTTGTCTATCCATAAATATAAGAGGCGAAATATAATTAGAACTCACATAAGTGTTTATACATATGGAATATATAGGATTATGGTAAATGATGTAAACAGGGATACCTGTTTACTCTTGTTTTGGCACACTTTTTGTTAAATTAATTAATTAATTGAATCTCAATGTCAAACATAGAAAACTTTATAAACCTGTTGACATGCAGGAAATATTTTCCTATATATTGCACTCCCATTATGTTAGGAGAGTAATAGCCTTATATTTGGATGTAATCATACCTAAGTTACAACGAAGCTGAACTACAGCTTCGCTAATATTTAAGCATTAATTATGTGCTTACTGTTCTTTTTTGAAGTTTTTTTGTGTTATTCAATAACTCGTAAGCTTCAACCTCTTTTCTAATTTCGAACATAAAACATTTTTAGAGTTCGGAGGCAACCATGAGGGATGCCAAAATCACGCTAACAGAAGCAAAAGCCCAGGATGGTTTTTTCACAACACTCCATTCATTAATCTCATTGTTATTTCAGAAGTATTTAAGAAGACAAACCAAAAGGCTTATTCCGTATCTATTGAAGCATGATTATTGAAACCTAAATTGGGCAATTTTGTAGCCGCAACCTTGAGGTTGCGAAACTTACAAGATCCCATCAAATGTTGAGAAACGCAGGCTACCCGCCTGTACCTATTCGGGCAGGAAGCCTTCGGCGACAATGGATTGCAATATATAATCGCTCAATTTGGGTTGAATATGAGTCTTAAAATGTAAAGTCCTATTTCATCATGTTGAGTAAAGGATGATACATTCATAAATGAATCTGATAAACATTTTTTGGAAAGGAGAGAATAATGTCTATACGCTATTTCGCTACAAATCGAGATTGTGAAAACTTGGGGCAGGATTTTAATCGTGATGATCGTATCAATTTGCAAAAGGGCGGTTATCATTTCGTAGATATGGAAGCTTATATGTCACACTATTTGTCTGAGGTAGATTCAAAAACAATGCCTCGCGGCGTAATCGTAGAGAAATCACAAGAAGATGTGTTTGACAATTTTCTGAATAATGAAAAGGTTGGCAATGTGATAATCTGTGTTCATGGATTCAGTGTAAGTTTTCATGATGCTCAGACATGGTATGGTATCCTGACGGATGCACTTAGACACACTAAAAGTCTGAATAATCGTGTCATTACCGATCCTAAAAATCAACTGGATATGGAACTCCTCAATAGTGATGACGTTGGAAGGGGCGAACTAACAGTCTTTATCGGCTTTTCATGGCCATCAAATGGTAATGTACTCAGTTACCTGAGTGATCAGGGAGAAGCAAGAAGTTCCGCTAACGTCTTGGGCAATTTAATAGCTAGAATTCGTGGTATACCTCATAATCCCAGTGTCAATCTTATTTGTCACAGTATGGGTAATTTTCTTGCATGTCATATGTTCAAACAGTTAGTTAAAGAAGAATCACTACCGTTTGAACCTGATGCGAAAAAGCTGGAAGCATTAAAGATTAGAATTGGTCGGGGTACAGCAGATCCTGCGAATAGGTACTTTGTAGACCGTTACATCATGCTGGCTCCTGATGTGGAAAGGCGTCATGTGACAAAATGTGTAAAGATACTCGGCAATATCGGAAAGGCAGAAGAGGAAGCACCATATGTTGGTCAGTTCTACAGCGGATTGGAACACCTTGTCGGGCAGGTGCATAATTTTTATTCAAGATTCGATGGGGCTTTAGCCATTTCCAATTATGAGAAAGCCCCTCGGAAAGCTCTGGTAAGCGCTAAGGGGTTTTTCGATAAAATAACTTTTGGGATGATAGATTTTCTGGAACGTAATCCTGACGAAAAATGGGAACAGCGATTAGGGACAAGCCAACATCCCATAATAGCTACACCAAATATGAAATCACACAATGCCGTAGAACTGTCAGGGAGAGAAATTGGGCATAGTGATTATGTGGATAGTAAAGAGATAGCTGAGGAGATTGCAAGCATTCTGGTTTCACCGTTGGAGTAGAACACATTGTATTTTTTGCGATCTTAAAGTTCTCTGAGATTGATTGAACTTTTTTTAGAAAGGAGGTCACAACCATGTTTGAAACGCTTGATACTATGATATCACTGGGTGTGATATTCTTAATCCTTAGTATGGTTAATAAGTATTTAATAAGTATAGTTAAAAGGATGTTTAAGATCAAAGCGAAGGTTATTACCAAGGAATTGGAAACGTTCATTGGGGAAAAAACCTCGAAATATCTGATTCCATATCTTGAAGAAAAGGCGAAGCATTTGAATTTTCTGGATGAAAAGAGGCGACTCAGACTGCTAAGCAAGGAGCAGTTAAAGACAGTTGTTGGCGACCTGGAAGAATTTATGAAAAGTGAAAAGGCTGATGAGTTTAAGAAAGTATTTGGCATTAATATTAGTGTTGATGATATAAAGAATAAGGTTCATGGAGAGTTTGAGGAAATCAAAGCACACCTTAATACCCTGAAGGGTAAAGTTGAGACTATGTATGATAGCACAACGGAGAAGGTATCTGAAGTCTTCGAAACAAAAATCAGATATCGCGCTCTTTATTTTGGGCTGGTACTTGCATTTATCATTAATGCGGATTTTTTTGGTATATACAACTCGTTGTCAAATAATTCCCTGGTACGTGAAAAACTTGTTGCACAAGCAGGCGTTATTAACACGCAAATGGAACAGTTTTCTAAGCGGATTTCATTAGATGAGGAAAATGATATTACTAATATAAGGAATGAGGTCGAAGATGTAAAAGCTAATATTTCAAGCCTGACCAATGAGATTAAGACTGCAGGTCTCCAGTTGGGATGGACAAAAAAAGAGTTTGCTAGAGTATTTAAAGAAGAAAAAGGAGGAGGATGGGCTTCTGTTGTTTACAAGTTGATAGGGTTGTTGATAGCGGGTCTTCTCATCAGCTTTGGCGCTCCTTTCTGGCATGATTTTATAGGAATATTTACAGGACTCAGAAAAACGTTACGAGGTAAAAAGGAAGAAAAGAAGGGAAATGGTGGGAGTGGATAAGCAAATATCACACTGTCCGCTAATCCTACCACATAAAAAATGACAACCATAACCATGGCAGTATATGCATGTACTATTGTTTTCAAAACAGTTTTGAAAAAGGATTATACTAGCATTTTAGATTTATGAATGTGGTATAAGCAATTTAATTAAGACAGGAGGAATAAAATGCCAGCAATTGCAGAAATAGTTATTTTTGGTATCAAGGCGGGGATTAGACTTGGTCAACAAGGAAGACAAGCGTATGTTGAGGGTACAATAGAACGTGAACTTGTTTTGCCCCTTCCCAATTTTAATTCTAAAATTTCATTAGGCTCTGCTATGGTATATTTTCGCGGTGGAGGCAAAGTGCATCTTGAAGATAACAAGCATTTAAAAGATTTATTTGATGATGCAGACTCAGGTAATACTCTTAAAAATGATGAACAAGATGAACTCATTTTTGCCTATAGAGAAATTAAACTTATTGATGATGTAAAATCAGGTACTATTACTGGACAAGAAAAAGGTCTTCAAGAAAAAGGCCTTTCCAAAGAAGCACTATTATCACTTCTAACGGTTCGTCAGTGGGCTCGAGGCAATAGTCCTTTTCCTTCAGCTCTTCAGAGGGTATTGGGAGCACTAATTGAGATAGGTGTTGATTATTATGCTAATACTCCAGGAGCAATTGATGAAAAGTCTTCTTCGGGAAGAGCCTTAAAGGGTTTTCTGAAATCCATTGATGGTTTGAATTTTGCGGAGGAAAGGGTTGAAGAAATTGCGAAAAGCCTGTTCATTGCTGCTGTAGAAACAATAGGAGAAAATATTGAACTTTTGGGTGCAGACGATAAAACAGAAAGGCTTGTTGAAGTTGTTGCGAAAGGATTAGTAAAGGATGTTAGAGAACGAACAGATGCATTGGCAGGAAAAGACCTTTCAAAGCAGGAAAAAATACATGGATGGGCACAACTAATTTTTCGAAGTGTATTGAGCAATGCAGGAAAAACAGTATTGGCCAATCCAAAGAGTTACCTGGGTATAGATGATAAATCAAGACAGGCGATGGTTAGTTCAGTAGGGACGTCTATCCTTGATTTAATAATTGATGAAGATTCAATTGATCTATCAGAACTCTTCAGCCGTGAAGGCATTGATAAAGTTGTAAAAACCGCTCTTACAACACTTTCAGAAAACCCGAGTTTGATGGGAATAGATCACAAAGGATTAAATCAACTATTAACCCAAGTCGCAAAAGATCTAGCAGAATCATCAAAAATCATCGGTCCTGATATCTTGCCTGATATAATGCGGTTGGTTCTTGAGAAATCAGCACAGAATGCCGACCTTCTCTGGCCGGTTGAATTTAGGAATGATCCCGGTAAACACCTTTTGATAACTGCTTCTAAAGAGCTTCTTGGTAAGCTCTCAAAAATTTCTGAAGACGGTGAAGGCTGGAAACCTAGACTTTCTAAAACACAAATATTAGAAGTTTTTGAAGTCGTACTAGATGAAGTGGTACAAAATCCTGAATGGTTAGTAGAGTCAGCTTCAGGTACCAACCTTATATTAGGGGAAACTGTGGAGTCTGCAATTACCGCATTAAGAAGTGTTCCCTCTGGGCGGCTTAATGCTGAGACAGGAGTAAAAGTACTTAAGGGAGTGATAAAGGCTGTTGGACTCAGGAAGGAGTTTTTAGATAAGATTTCAGTAGATGGAGAGCAAAAAAAGGCTATTTCTGCTGCTCTTGAGACTATTGTCGATGCAACTCTTTCGGATAGTGTTGACCCAAAGGCACTATGGACTTTAGCTCGTGGCGAAGTGTTTGGCATCTTAACATCAACCGCTCTAACTAAGCTTATAGAAACCGGAATATCTGAAGATACTCTTAACAAGTTAAAGGAAGTGTTGAACGAAACTATCGAAGATCTTAAATCTGGAAAACCCTGGCATATTGATTCATTGATTGAAAATATTAACAAACTTACTGCATAATGGTTAAATGTACAATCAAATTATAAATTTATAAGGAGATTATAAATCATGAAGAATATGAAGCTATCAATTAATTTAATTAAGAAACTAAATACGGTTGCTCTGATATCAGTTATTCTAATTCTTGTGACTGGCTGCGTTTCTCACATAAAAGAATTGAGAGAAGCGCAGAACCAAATTAATTCGGCAGCATCGTTGGAAAATCAACTCAAAGTAGATCTATTTGCTACTGATGCTATAGCAAAAAGTAATCAGGCAAATGTCTCTTATCGAATGGCCCAAAATATTCTTTCTAATCTTATTAATGAGAAAAAAGAGGACTTAGAAAAAGACAATCTTTTAGGAAGTGTATATACGTTAAAAGCTATTACTGAGTGGAGATTGGGTGATTATAATACAGCTGTTGATACATTAGTTACAATAAAAAGCAATTCGAACATCAAATTGTATCCTCGTGACCTTGCAATGACAGAAGCATTACGAGGGCTTATCAAAAACGATCAAGCCTATCAACATATGTTAGATCTTGATTATAAATACGAAGATATTAAGACATTATTAAGAGATTCCATAAATGACATTAATAGTGGAATAGGAGTAGTTCAAGAAGGTAATAACGTGCGTATATATCTTGCCATGGCAAAATTAGCAGCCCTTAAAAATTGGGTTGATCTGTTTAATGAACCAAAAAAATATGCTTTAGAAGTACCAACCCCTTTTAATTCAGATGCGGAACAGACAACATGGTGTATTAGTGCTAATCCGGCATGGAGTTTGTTCGAAGGTGAAATGGAAAGATTGGGAACTCAAGAAGCCATGGTGTCCAAGAAATGGTGGGGAGACAGATTAGGATTACCACAAGCATGCCAATAAAACTAAGAGGACATAAAGGTTAAGAAAGGCTAAGTGTTGTCAATAACTTGACTTGAAGAAGCTGAGATTTTATCAGTACTGAAAAATAATGAATACTATTCAAATGTACAATCTAAATTGGACTGGAAAAGGGCCAAGACAGGACACTGTAAACACAGCAAGAAATCGGAATAACAGAATAAACTGATGAGGTGAGAATATGAGTGCGCCAAGCGAAGCTGATATAGGCAAGCTGGACAATCCAGCCCAGATAAAGGCTAACCACCAGACTGGAACTGAACCACGTACATAGTGAGGTAACAAGCTATGTAAAGCCGTGGGAAAGGCTGTTTGCCAGCCGTAACGCCCGCCTACCGGACGGGCAGGCAAGTGAAGGAGTTGAGCCCCGAAATAACCAACATTGCACGAGACCAAGGGTTTCATTTCCTGGAAGTCAGTATCAATATATCGATACCTGTCAGCGTGAAAAGCACAGGCAGGGAGGTGAGTGTATAATTGACGTGCCGGGGTCTAAGTCCACAGCGGGTAAACGAACGGTCTGTATCGGAACATGCGAAGAGTCAGAACAGACGTGCCAATACATTTGAATTTCTTGGTTTTACTCACTACTGCGACAAAACCCGCAAAGGAGGATTTAAAGTTGGGCGCAAGACGAGTCGTAAGAAGTTTAAAGCGAAATGCAAGGATATGAATCTCTGGTTTAAATCCGTAAGAAACCTCGTGAAGACGAAAGAGTGGTGGAATATATTGAGGAGTAAACTACAGGGGCACTACCAGTACTATGGTGTCAGTGGTAATATGCCCTATAAAACCTCTTTTTTTGGTACAACGGGACTAAAAAATGAGGAGATGTGGAGCTGCTTCCTAGATGAGCTTAAGAGACATTACAAGCGGGATTTTCGCTTCATTATATGTGGAGGCGATCAGGTATATTCCGATGGCGTTAAAACCTTATCCATCTGGAAATATTTAAATAAGAAACTTCTAAAAGATCAGAATACCGGCAAACTACGACCAGTAAAAGAGGATATGTTAAGCTGGTATCGTGACATATATCGCGGTTACTGGGGTTTCAGCGCTCTCAGGAATGTATTTTCCAGTTTTCCTGCATATATGATCTGGGACGATCATGAACTCGGTGATGGATGGGGTTCTTATTACAAAAATAGCAAGAAAGACTTATGTGATTCTTCAAAATCTTGAAAATGATGCATTTACCCTGGATGATGGTAAGGAGATATTGGATCGAATGGAGTGTGCCGTCAAGCAGGCCTACAGGGAATATCAGCACTCACACAACCCAAAAACTAATTATGATGATGGTGTATGGGATTATGGTTTTTACTATGGAGGCTGTGCGTTCTACATATTGGATGGTAGAGGGCACAGAGACATAAATCGCAGTTCATACCGCATACTCGGTGAGGAGCAGTTTGAACGGTTCAAGAATTGGATGGAGAGTGAGGAAACCGAAAAGAAGCAATTCCTTTTTGTGCTTGCTGCCGTACCCGTTTTTCACTTACGTACGTCTGTGGCAAATAAGGACAAAGCAGTCTTCGCAAAAATAACAAAGATAGGAGATGACTTGCGCGACTCTTGGGAACACGATCTGCAGGATGAGGAGAGAAATAAATTATGCAGCCTTTTGTTTGCTGCCTCTGCACGTGGACAAAAAGTCAGCATACTGAGTGGAGACGTTCACATGGCTGCTGCATACAAGATAAAAAACTCATATGGGAACATAATCTATCAACTTACATCTAGTGCAATCACTTACCATACCACACTTCTATCAGGATGGATTTTGGGAAAGACGGCGCTCCCTGAAGAAGGAACCCTTGAGGGTGGTCTTAGTTTTGAGAGGCTTGGAATTTGGACGCAGAGTAATTTTTCCATCTTAAGGGTATGGCCTGATGAGGGAAAGGTGGAATTTCATCTTTATACAGCACAGAGTATGAAGCCCATGGAGGGATGTCTAGATGAGGAAGAGCCCTTGGCCCATTCACTTCCCAAAATAGTCCTTGATTTTGTTTAAGACATGTTAAGAGGTAGGAATATAACCCTTTTTTTGTAAGACTCTAATAATTTAACTTATTTATGGAGGATTAATGATGAATTTAGAAGCCATAGTTGGTTTGTTTGGCAAAGAAAAACGTTATCGTATAATTATTCTGCTTGCTATCCTTGGTTTAGCAGGAGCTCATTTCTCGTCTGAAACTATATCAAAATCTATATCACAATCTAGTCTACCTGGTATACTAAATGAATATAAATCTCTTGTAATTCCTGGTATGTACATCGTATTGCCCATGATAATGACGATTCTTGGTATTATCATTATCTGGCTGGAGAGAAGGTTCATATCAAAGGAGCACTCTGAAGGGGTGAAATCTAAGATAAGGGAACTCAATAAAGAAATTGAAGGACTTAAAAATAAAGAGGCATCTGATATAAAGAAACACAGAGAAGAAACTGAAGCGCTTAAGGAAAAACTAGAAAACCCGCCAATAGCAGTTGTGACAAAACGCCAATATGGGCAAATCCTCAAAGAATGGAACGATGCTGGCAAGGGAAACGTGCTATTGTACAATATTGAATTACAAAGTTTTTCCCCAACTGAGATAACAAAAACATGGAGTGGAATATCACACCTTGAGAATATCCATGAAGTTGTACTCCTTCTTCCAGATTTAAAAGTTAGACGATGGGAACGTACAGTTTTGAGTCAGGAAAATAAATTCTTTGAAAAAAGCAAAGGTACCCGAAAATTTTCTGTGTGCGAAGTGCCGAAATCAAAACTAAATGAGGAAGATGATCGTAAGCCAACAAACATTGCCTTCGGGCTTTATCGGTTTGGTGATGATGCAAGTCAAGGAAGTATACACAAAAAGGTAGTCGTTTTCGTATTGTCTCAGCCATTCTGTCTTCTTAAAGAACCTCTGGTGGAGGAGGTAGATGTCGCTTGGTGGGATTATCATCACGTTTTGAGGTTTTCGAGTGATGATGCCATAATCACTAGTCTGCTGAACATATGGACACAAAATCTAGATACAACGAGGTTACGCAATGTGGATAGAGTGATTGAAGACTGTATGCCTCTGAAACCTATCGCTCCCGGGAAACTTTTTGAGAAATTGAGTGTTAGTAGTAGCCGGCAGACCGAACTTCTCGCGCATTTTAATGAACGTGAAGTTATTGCATATAATCCAGATCCAATCTCTCAAAATGATGAGTCTCGCGATTTTGTAATTATTTATGATAATAAGGAAAAGATTGAGGGAGATTATCATAGTTATAATGGGAATGTTAATGGCAATAGACAAGGGCTTGTTTGGGTGGGGGGGTTCACCGAAAAAGAGAATACAAAATTACCAAGACTGTTTGAGAGGGTGTTGAAGAATGAAAACACGGTTCAGTTTTTCTATAAAGTAAGTCCATCGCCAGAATATATTACTCTTTCTAGATATCAACAGGACATGGAAGAGGTGTTGAAATACGCTAACAGTCAGAGTGATATTGTACAGCAGAATAAATTGATTCTAATTGCCAGAAGTATTAATGCTTTCATTGCCGCAATGGTGGCGTCAAAAGATGAGTTTATAGGTATATTCTCAAGCGTTATCCTTGTGGCACCAGTATTCGATGTAATAGAAATGATCGACAAATACAGGGACAAGTCTACTAAGCAAGGTGTGGGAGTAGCTGTAGAAAAATGTTGGCGTTGTAAGCCGGGTTACAATGTAGGTTCCCGATGGGAAGACGAGGAATACGGTTGGCTAGAGTTTTTCAAACAAAATGTGAGTTTAACACTTTTGGCAGATATAATTAAACATGAAAAGGAAACATTTACAATGGCAGCTTTCAAGAAAGCCATTGGAGCTATTTCACAAAAATGTCCGATCTGCATTTTATCGCATCCTGACGATCCAATTACCGGTAGTAGGAAAGCACTCAAAATGCTTAATGATGCTGCCAGTGGAACAGGGTACATCAGAACTGATAATTTCAAATATATAGAAATCAATAGTAAGCACCTGCCTCCAGACCAGATTGACACAGACGTTTATCCCTTTCCTTCTAGCCCTATAAAAGACGAATTAGGTAAAGTCAGAGATATTTTTCGCAATATGCTTAATAAATAACCGTGGAAACAATTCAGTAATTTTATTTAATTGTTTATAAAGGGATATCCTTTTTACGGCTATTAAGGTAATGGATAAGGTGGGAAAAGGTTTTAAGTACGCCATCTTTAGGTATGGTATTGATTGTCTTTAAATGTTTGTGCCCCTATTAAATTAATAGCTATCAGCTTTAGTTGATATCAGATACACAAGGCATTATCGTGTAGGGATGCGTTCAAGGAGGATGCTAAGATTATACAAAACGAGTCTTGCCGATTTATTAAAGTTTGCAATACCTGTTCTCTAACGAGTATAGTCAGTTCGTTCCTGCATTCAGCATCTCTACCATACCGCTGAATGTTCCACCTTTGTTCACAATTAGTCTACGGCAGGTTATTTTTCCATAGATTTCTCCGTGTTTCAGGATTTCAACAGTATCCATCGCACTGACATCGCCCTTAATTCTACCTTGTACGACAGCATTTCCAACAAGGATACTTGAGATTTCTATTTTGCCTTTCTTTTTCAAATGAAGCGTGCCATATGTCTCAAGGTTTTTGCCTAAAAGGGTAGCGACCTTATGATTGCTCAGGTCATTGCGGTTGTAACAATGCTGGCACGTTACTGCCTGCGCTTTTTCATCGGTGAAAATCTCTCGTTTGCACTTAAAGCAAATAACTCTCCTTTTCCCGATAGAAGATATCCGTTTTTTCTCAGATGGAAGTATAATCTCTTTGACGTTGATGTGTTTATTGCAATGGCGGCACGGCATCGACATGCAATGGGCCGATACAGTTAGCTTGCCTTTGCAATAGGGGCATAATATATCCCTGATATCAAACGAGCCGTTTGATTTAACATTCATAGACAATGTTTATATTGTATAAAGTGGTGTTATCCGGTTAACGACTAATTCTATATTTTTTTCTCCTCTTTTCTTACTTCACCGAAGGTTTGTTTTTCTGGCTTCGTTCCGTCCGGATTTACGTTGCACTGCCCAACAAAGACAACGCCTTCTTCAATAACTAGCGTTTTTGCCTGTAAGTCGCCAATGAGTTGTGCTTTTTGCTTAAGCTCAACTTTTTCAGACGCAAATATGTTTCCATCTACACGGCCTTCAATAGCGGCGTTCTTGACCTTGACATTAGCCTTGATCGCGCCTGTCTTGCCAACGATGAGTTCGCCTTCATTTGATTCCAACTCACCTTCGAATTTCCCTTCGATCTTCATTACCTTGCCAAACTTTATTGTGCCATTAATATCTACGTCGGCTGTCAGATTAGTTACGTTTTCTTCTGCCATCTTAACCTCCTTTCAGGTTTTATTTTTCAGACTAAAACTATCATAAATATGTATTGTTTTAACTATGTCTTCCGTACAAGTTGATTGTATTGTTTTTCTCACACACAAGGATAATTAAATATTTTTAAATATCAACAGTTTTATCCTGATTGTAAAAGCTTACTGATCTCTGGAAAATAGCCATCGGTATGTTGTCTGCTAAAATCCCTGCCCGACTTGTCATTTGGCGGGAGTGTCCTATTTAATTTTTGCCTTATAGCAGAATTCCGCTTATTGTGTTTTGAAAATATATAGTTCTATTGTAGACTACGGGTAAATAGTCTTGATCTGGCAACCCGCCCGTTGTAGGATTTTTTAGATATTACACGCTAAATTCTTCGTTATGTCAATTTGACATAAGCATCAAAATTTAGAAATGGACAACTGCCATATTGGCATCATATGTAATAATATTATCAGTTTTACAAAGTAATAATAGCCATTAGAACATGTAAGATACTGTACTATTGAGAGTTATAGTTATACAAAATATATTGGTATATCTTTTGCTATCTAACAACACTTCAATACTTATGAATATTAAAAAATGTAATGCGTGCAATTTTGAAAGGAGGTAATGATGGCTGCAAAGCAGTTAGTATTCAGAGAAGATGCAAGGATGGCAATTAAAAGGGGGGTCACAAAGCTCGCCAATGCCGTTAAGAGTACACTAGGTCCGAGAGGTAGAAATGCTGTTCTTGATAAAGGGTGGGGAAGTCCCACAATAACTAAGGATGGTGTATCTGTCGCAGAGGAAA
>JBHHYW010000002.1:0-36446 GCA_046757745.1 Candidatus Scalindua sp. | reverse complement strand
AAAGTCTTGTTCTTGGATCAGTTGAAGTTCCTCCTGCTATTATACCAACTGTTTTTGCTCCATTAGAAATTCCGATATTGATTACAAGAGCATCTGATGCATCTAAGTCTACTACTTGATTGACGGATGTAAATCCTCTATCATTTGGATTAACTGTTCTAATAGCTCCAATATTAATAGGATCAATTAAATAAACACGATTACTTGTGTTAATAGAAGAAAAAGTAAAAGTATGAGCAGCCGCCAATCCCTCAAAAGAGATATGAGCTGTTACCAAATAACGCCCTGTAACGGGAGCTGTAAATGTAGAGATCCCATCAAAATCAGAATTTTGGTCATAAATTTCTGTTCCAAAAATAACAGATAGTTGCGTTCCATCTCCTGTTGCATTTAGTTGACCGGCTGCTGTATTTGTAACTAAAACAGCAGGTTGTAATGGCATCGTCCTCTCTCCAGCAGCTGTCATTATAAAAGTATCATTAGTACCAAGAGTTCCTCCTTGCGATATTTTGAAAGAATCATCTGCTGCAAAATTTCCGATATGCCATTTATCTACTGTAGCTTCTACGAACTTTATACTATCTCCAAAAACTACATCATTATCAAAGCCTGCCATGGTTTTTTCCTATCTTAAACTATTGTTAAAAGTCCTTCTTTTACATTTGCTACAAATGTGGTATTAGCCACACTGCATACTATTTGTATCCAGTCTCCTTGTGCAGTTGAAGTAATTGAACCTCCGGCACCTGCGGTAGTCTGTACATTTCCCACTCGAATTTGTTGCCCAGCATTTTGAGCGATCTGCCAAGAGGTTGCTCCGTCTAATACAGCTTCAAATGTATCGCCAACTTTAGCTGTTGCAGGAAGTGTTAAAACAAGAGCTGCACCAGCCGTGCAAACAACTCCGTCATTTGGCACTAATGCTTGAGATGCTCCAATTGCGGACCATTGGAGGCCAGCTCCTTGAATTGAAACATTTTCTATTCCACGACTTTCTGAAATAATTCGAGCAATTCCCCCAGCTGTAATTGTTTCAGTTCCACTCATTTCATTAACTGTAAGATTGAGAACAGTAGCGGAACTAATTGAAAATGCTGTTGTGGCTGTAATAGAGTTGGCTTTTAAGTTGACATTCACAGTTCCTGTAGTAGAAATTCCAGTTGTGACATTCATTTTATTTATATAAACATCAAGATCACCGCCTAGAGAAAAAATGCCTGTTCCGGTACCGGCTCCGATATTTTCAATATGCAATATAGTGCCATGAAGAACGGCGCCAGTTTGAGTTCCAATTCCTATTCCTGACCCTGAAATGTGAATTTCATCTATTTCGATATGGATTTCATCTGAAGTACTATTTGCAATTCCAAAACCATTGACTAGTGAAATAAGCATGGTTTTTTGAAAAATAGATCCTGAAGTATTGTTAAAACCATTTCCAGAACCTGAACATATGATAAAATCAATATCACAAAAGAAGTCTCCTGTTCCAGTGCTTTTTGTAATACCCGTTGTCGCTGTAGCTACTGTTAACTGTCTTAATATTACTGAAGAGTCATCTACTCCTATAATAGTTCCTGAAATCTCAGCATTAGGAGCACACAAATGAACATTTGTGACCAATGTAATATTTTCACTATAAGTTCCAGCATCTTCAATGACTACTGCGGCAGGAGCAATAGCTGCAGCAGCAGTAATTCCAGCAGCTATAGTTAACTTTGCTTCTTCAATATTTTCTCCAGAATTCGCATCATTACCGTGTTTTCCTACATAAATCACTTGTAATTCTGATACACCGGCTCCAGTAGCAGAGATAGTTGGATTTCCTGATACTCCATCCCCATCAATAATGCTTATACCAGCCCCTGCTGTGAGTGTTCTAGTTTCCCATGTTGATGCACCTGTACGTGCTGCCATTCCATTTGTTGCGAGACCTTCAATAGCCCCTAAATCATCGGTTAAAGAGAGAGTTGGATTTCCTGCCACGCCATCGCCATCTGCAATTGTGATTCCTGCTGCAGGAGGAGTTATTGTTCTAGTTGCCCATGTTGATGCTGCTGTGCGCGAAGCAATCCCTGTAGTAGCTAATCCTTCTAAAGCTGCTAAATCATCACTAAGAGAGAATGTAATACTTCCCGCTCCATTCGTTATAGCCACACCAGAAGCAGGAGCTGTTAAGGTTCCAATTTGAGGATTATTTCCAGTAGAGCCAATTATAAGCTCTCCATCTGTGTCTATTGTGTTTACGCCACGATCAAATGAGATGTCTTGTAGATAAGCTGTTCCTCCCTCTACTACAGAAGTATAAGTTACTGTCAATCCTACATTGATATTAGAATTATTAAGAAACGAAACTTGTCCAAATTCTATAGTACCTGTTCCACCTATTACAGGATTATTTGAAGAATCAAAGGTTACATCAGAGAAAAATCCAGGAGTAGCTGAATTATAAATAAGAGCCTGATTAGCTCCCGTTAAAAATGAACTATTTATACAAGTGCCAGATTTTGTTCCGCCAATCGTTACAGTATTTGAGAATTTACATCCATTTTGAAAAATAAAAGTACCCGTTCCTCCTATATTTATTGGACAATTGATATTACAGGTATCAAAACGAACATTTGCATTGCCTGTCAAGGTCATCGTTTGACCAGAGCCCGCCCCCATTTCGGTATTTAGGAACTTGATAGTTGCTCCCGCTGTATTATTTACAACACCATCATTAGTTGAAGCTTCTCCACAATCATCAAATAAGAATTCACCTGTCCAATTAGTTAAATTGAATACGAATCCATTAGTTACTGAAATAAAGCACCCGCTGATTTCAATTGAACCAACACCGGCACCAGCAGAATTAAAAATATCTACTGCATCCTGAAGTTGCAATTGATGGAGTTCTAGATTATGAGAATTTGAGGGAATGTGTGTTCCAACTAGAACAACATTTCCTCCTCGATCGCCTTCTAATGTAACGTTTTGATCAGGAAAAGTTAAATCTTCTGTGTAGGTACCAGGCCTCACTATGACCCTTCCAGTTGCACCAGCTGTGCCAATAGCATTTAGAGCTGCCTGGATTGTTTGATATGGAGCGTTCCCGGCAACTGAATCAACTATATATGGTGTAACTTTTGTAAGATTTGTTAATTGAAGATTATTGCTTGCAGGAGTTCCTACTACATCTATATCTGGATTTCCAGTAATCGTTATATCATTGAGTGCATCTGGAGCAACAGGCCCTCCTGAATCTCCAGTGAATGTCTCAGCTGGTCCGCCGGTTCCTCCTAAGCGTACCCAAGTAGCAGATGTTGCAGTTTTACCAGCAAGTTTAAACCAATCATTTGATGCCACATCCAACCATTCATCGCCAAGCTTGAAATTCTTATAATCTTGGGAAAGAGGGGCTCGTTGGAAAATATATGTCCTCGTTGCTTCAAATGAATTTGGTATGTGAGTAAGAGGAGAAGTATTAAGTCTTGCCATTGTTTCTCTTAAGTTATAGCTGCATATTCATAAGTACACCGCCAATTTAAATCTATCCCAGCCACCCCCGTGACTCGAATTATCGCGTTATTTCCTGATACTACAATATCTACATCTGCTGTAGTCAATGCCGCTTCTTCATTAATTATTTTATCAGGCGTTCCTATTAAAGAAGCGGCAGCACCTGTAGTTCTTGCGCCCCCTATTATTGAGTAACTTGCACCCGCTGGTGTTGATGAATCAAATGCAGATAAAATTGCATTTATAGTATATACGCCTGCTGTAGCTCCCAATGCTATTGTTGCAATATCAGATGTTACAGCACCAGAAGTTGAGACAGTAGCTGTGGTTTTATTTGTTGCTACCTTTCGATCTAAACTTAATTCTTGAGCAAATGCAGATCCAGTTTCAAATTCTGTGGTATAATCTTTTATAATGGTATTGGCTATTCCAGAAGAGTCTACATAAGTCACAGAGGCCAATTCAACTGATCCTGTGCCGCTAATTGCATTAGTGTTAGTGCTTTCAATTGCTACAGCATTTAAAAGCATTGAAGTAGAAGATGAATGACTTATAGCAGTATCACTTCCTGTACTAAACACTGTATCGGATATCCTTACATCTGTGCTATCAGAGGTAGTGAGAGTGTGATCAAATAAAGATCCTCCGTTTATTCTTACGGTTCTCGATCCTTGAATTTGAATAGGACATTGAACATGTGTATTAAAAAAACGAGTTGTTCCATTAATAATCATCGAATTAAGAGTGCCCTCACCTAGTGTACTATTTTGCATTGTAACCGGAGCGGCGCCTGTATTATTAATAAATCCACTATTAGTAGAAGCATCTCTTAAATTATAACCTACAAAACTTCCTGTCCAATTAAGAAGATTAAATGTATATCCATTTACTGCTCTGATTTGACAATCAATTAAAGTTAATGAGGTACTTCCCGCTACTGCACTATTAAAAATATCTGGAGCGCCGGCTAAGAAAAAATTTCTAATCGCCACTACGCCTGAAGCAGGAGGAGTATGAGTTCCTTGAATTTGAACATTTGCTGTTTCGGCCATTCCTGCTGCCCCTACAAGATCTATTTCATCATAAAGAGTTAAATTTTCTACATATGAACCAGGTCTTACCAATACCATAGCGCGAACGCCCGCTGCGTTGGCAGCATCTAAAGCTGCTTGTATAGTTTGATATGGAGCAGCTCCAGCGTTAATATCAACCACATATGATGTAACTTTTGTAAGATTTGTAAGCTGAAAACTGTTGCTTCCAGGAGTTCCTACTATATCGATGTCAGGATTTCCTATGAGATCAACATTGTGCACTCCATCGGGCCCTACAGCTCCTCCAGAATCACCAGTTAGGGTTTCAATGTCTGCAGCTGAAGTGGTATCATCACTTAGAGGTCCTTGTTGACTCATTAGACACCTCCCCCAGCTACTATCACTTCAGCCCAAAGAGATCCTAAAGTAGGAGCTCCAGATACTCTCTTTTGATAAATCTGTGTACGATTTGCTAAGAAATAACCGTCATCTCTTACTTTATTAGAAGTAAGATCATAAAGTTTGAAGGAATTTGCGGCTAAACGGATATGATCATTTATGCCATCAAAACTAATATATATTTCTTGGTCAGTACTATTTGAAAACGAAATGATGCGAGCATTGTCTCCAAGAACAGCTCCTAAAGCAGCATAAGCCGCGCCTATACCTCCAAATGCTACTTCTCTTATCGTCTCAAAAACTACCCGTCTACCGTATGCCATGCTATTCTCCTAATGAATACTGAATTCGTTTGATTGGGTTTTTGTTTTTGGTGTAAAACCTCATAATAAAGTTTTTGCTTTACAGTTTCACTATAACCTATTATGACATGTTGTAAATGAAATTTTTTACGGAGGAAACCATGACAGAAGAAAAAGAAATAAAAGAAGAAAAAAAATCAGAAAATACGATTCTAACCGACGCCATTCATAAATATATCATCATTCATGATGAACATAAATTTGGTTTTGAATTTATGCCTCAAACGACATTTGGTCAGATTGAAAAGTGTCTTGAATTTTTGTTAGAAAAAATACGTGAAGTTATCAAAAATAATAAAAAGAAAAATGATTCTTTAAAGAAAGAAGAAGATAAAGAAGAAGGTTAATTTTTGGACGCCTTCTTTTCTTTAACAGCATCAAAGGCTTCTTGTGGTGAGAGGCCTTTTCTTATTGAGACGTGAATTAAACGGTGACAAGAAAGACATAGAACCATTAAATTTTTTATATCATTATTCATCCTATTCTAGTCAATGTGATGCACAATCACTGTATCTTTATGTCCACAACACTCACATATTTGTTTAAGTTTTGAAAATGCTTTTTGTCTATAAATCGCATCTTTCATGAATATTGCTCTCAAAATATAAGGGCTTATCATGTCTTAATTGTCAATTAAGAGCAAAAGAAAAGAGCAGCGATTTGGGCGCTGCTCTAACACGTTAAGATATAATTAATTAAGCCTGAAAACCACACTTCATATCAATTAAATGCACTGGTGACAAATCAGGACCCTGCACAAGGTGCACATAGGGCACAACAACGTCTGCATTATCAAATGTATATGCTAGAGGAGCTGCAGGAGCGTTTCCATCAATAGTTGCAGTTACAACTCCAGAGGCACTTACAAGAACACGCAATGTAGTTGTTCCACCATCTCCCCCTGTCCAGGCAGTATTACTATTTTGGAGAACCTGTCCTGCTCCATTAAGTTCACTTGAAAGAGTGACATTAACAATGGAAGTTCCAGTTACCATTCCTAAAGCATAATAATCTGTATAGGCAGACCATGTTTGATTATTAGCTTGACTTTTTCTAAAACCGATAACAAATGGATTTCCTGCACTAATATCTGTAATATTCATCGTAACTTCGAAGAAAAATGCTGCAGAAGTTCCAATCGTAAAGGCATGTCTACTATTAGTTCTTCCTGCTCCAAAGTTATATTCTACACCATCTCCGGCATTTTGATCTAAAGCACATGACAATCCTGTAGCATCCATACGAGGAGCAATAATTGTTTGAGTTCCGATATTAAAAGACTCAATTCCTATTCCTTCATGAAACATCCAAATATTGGTTGTACCATTGGACCCCACAGGAGTTCCTCCAGTATTTGCAGTGGAACTTCCAACAGGATTGGTTGTAAATGTAATGCTATCTCCACTACGAGTAAGAAACTCTGAAGTGACCTCCTTGACTGTTCCTGTCATTGTGATCTCACCACTCCCAGCTTGAAGAGTCAATGCAGAAGTAGTATTAGTTGAACCAATCGTAACTGCATTAGATCCAGCACCAGAGGCTATTGCTACCGTTTTTCCTCCAGTTGAATTCATCATGTTTAAAGTTTGAGCTCCAGTACCGCCCCCAACTGTGATAGTTCCTGTATTTACTCCAGTTCCGGAAATATCATAAGTACTTGCAACATTTCCCTCTAATGCAAAATTGCCTGTACCTACATTCATATTTATCGCAGTCGCACCCGTAACATTTCCAATTGTGATTGGACGTAAAGATGCGCCAGTTCCAATATTAATTGGCTGAGCATCTGCGTCATTTCCAATCTCTATTGAAGATGTGCTTGCATTAATTGCAATTTGCCCAGTGGCATCAATATCTAAACCGCCTCCAGAAATTGTAATGTTAGAACCGTTAACAGCATCTATGCTTATATTATTTCCAGTGTCTAATGTTATAGCAGCAGCTGCTGAATTTCCAATTGTTACACTTCCTGTGGAAGTTCCTGTATTAATTGCAGTATTATTATTTTGATTATTGTTAATATTGAAATTACCCAACAGACCCACTGTCGTTAAGCCATCCGCATTTCCTATCGAGAATGCTTTAGTTCCCGTCCCAGTTAACACGTTCAATCCCATTGTACCAGCTACTAGACTTCCGGTAGCAATATTTGTAGTATGAGTTCCTGATGTTATCGGGCCCGCAGCAATATTTGTTATCAGTTGACCTGTTGTAACATTTCCTGCATTTATATTAACTGTTTTAATGCTGTCTGCATTAGTACTAACTCCATCTGGCGCAATATCAATTGTATCAGTAGTAGCGGCAGTAAGTACCGTTCCTCCTCCAATTGTAATCGTTCTAGATGCTGTGGGAGCAAAATCACCAACATCAATAGTCGTGCAATCTGCCTGATTTCCTAAAAGCAATCCACCGGTTCCAGCGGCCATTGTAATACCACCAGCTGCATTCGTTGCATCTAAACTAATCGCAGTCGCAGTGGCCTCTCCTGAAGTAAGATCTACACCACCTGCAGTCGATGCAATCGTCAAATCAGCGGCTCCTGTGACTGTGAAATTGGAAGCTGTTGCTGCATCAAGAGAAATTCCAGCTGCTGTATCCATGCTCATTGCCCCAGCGGATGCTGAACCTATTGCCAATGTATGAGCGGCAGCGCCTGAAGCTATCGTCATTGCTCGCGCTGCAGTTCCACCACCGATATTGATCGCGTTTGCTGCGTTATCTTGGCCAATATTTACGATGCCAGCTGTTTGGGTAAGGGCACCTGTTACCGTTAATCCAGAAACGGCAGGAATAGCACCATTTGAATCGATAGAAAAAACTTCTACATCGGCACTATCAGTAAAAGACACTTTATTAGCTCCTGCAGCATCACCCATTTTAATTGTGATGTCATTTCCAGCGGCTGCTGTAATGGCCATTCCTGCAGTAGATGTATAAAGAGGAGATGTTACAGATGTAGCAAGTGTAATCGCAGCATCTAGATTAAATGTGATAGTATTCACAGCACCAGCACTAGTAATATTCGTGCCCCCTGCGAGCGTGATATTGCCGCCTGCTGGGGTAATAGCGCCTCCGCCGTCACCCGTTAAGGTATCTAGATCTCCACTTCCGGCAGAAGAAACAGACCAAGTAAATGTTCCTCCTACATTTTGTGTAAGAATATAACTAATCGCTGAAGTACGATTAATCCAGATGTCTCCAATCTTTCCATGATCTGAAGTTAAAGGTGCCCGCGTTGCATTCGTTACGGCTGGGGCATTCAGGCCGATATTTACGAAAGGTGCCGACATCCCGTAAACTTTTGCTTTTTTATGACTCATTTTTTTCCTTATTGACTTAAATTGTTGTATATGTTAACATGTGTATGATTCACACAATTCAACCTCAAGTTATATGAAAAATAATAAAGATTCAAAAGAAAAGTTCACAAGATTTACAATGTTAATGACGCCAAAACAAAAACACGGCTTGAAAATGTTTTGTGCAAAACAGAGTTTAGGCATGTCTGATTTTGTTCGTCAGGCAATTAGAAATGAAATTGAACGATTAACTGAGAGGGAATAAATTATGGCAGATCTGACATTAATAATAACAATAGGTGCAACAGGAGCTTCTTTTATAATCTCAATGATTATGATGTTGCTGTGGTCGAGATCTGAAGCACGTGAAGATTATAGACATTTGGAAGCTGGCATAAGAGAAATGCGGAATGAAATGAAAGATTTTCATGGTCGTCTTTGCAAAATTGAAGAGGCTAGAAATCAAGAAATATTTAAATTAATAAAACTTAAAAAATAGGAGGATGATATTCCAATTTTTTTAATGCATATAATAGGAGTTATTATTCTTTGGTTTTATTTTGGAGATCGGTGAGATCAAGTTCCATAAGCAAAGAGGCCGCTTCTTTATCAGTTTTTGCTACTTCTTTGGCCATCAATTTCTTTAGGGAAGCCGCTGCTCTAAATTTATTTTGATTTAATGCCTGAAGTGTTTTCTTACTTAAACTTTGCAGTCTCGGGTTTACCAACATTTCACTACTTAAGCTCCTAGCAGCCGCAGATCCTATAGCTGACTTGATTAATCCAAAAGACCCCGTAGTAATTCCTGCAAACAATTCCCCTACTTCCCCAATATCTAAAATGGTAGAAAAAAGGGAAGGCTTTAGAGATCTTTCAAGTGTTTTAAATCCTGCGAACAATTTATTTGCTGATTCAAAATCTTTTGCTAATTCTGGATTAACCTCTCGCAATCCTTGTCTTAAAATATTTTTTACGGCGACCAACTGTTTTCTAGATCCCGTAAAACTTGAGTTTATATCTTGCCAAAGATTTATTATTTCATCTCCTGTTGTAGGAGCATTTAAAAAATCTTCAAAATCTGCAGCAAAAGTACTCCTTACTCTAGAAGGAAACTTTCTCATCGCTGAAGAAAGCTTTCCAATCATTGGTCCGGAAATGGTTGGATCCACGAACTCTTGAGCAGCATCACTTTCTTTGATACTATCAAAAACATTTCCTAGTGCGTCTTTTGTTTTAGCTAAGCGTTTCTGAACATCGGGTGTTTTTCTTGCGAATTTTGAAAAAAGTTTGATTTTTCCTTCACTTTGAATTGAGCGTCCTATATCAGCTTCTTTTAATCCCATTCTTCTTGCAAAATCCACCAATGCTCGTTGATTAGCACGAGGAATTATTCTTTTACCTAGTGCAGGGGCACCCAATGCGGCTATTTCTGCAACAGCCTGACTAATCGGACCGGCACCGGCTTCTTGTGCGAGCTGTCCTCCTAACGCTGCGAGACCTGCTCTTCCTAATGTTTTAAGTGCCCCAGCACCAGGCAAAGGGATTGCAAACTTGCCTGCTCTCTCCAGTGCTCGTTCAGCAAATCTTTCTTCTGTGGGAAGAATCTTTTCTAATTCTTGCGCAACTTCTTCTTCTCTTGTAGGAAGACCTTTTTTTAATCTAGTTAAAGCTTTCTGAGGAGATTCAACACCAAAAGTGGAAACTACTTGTTTAATAAATCCCTTAACCGGAGCGCCTAAAATTGATCTGGTTCTAGAAATTTCTTGCTTCTGTTGTTCTTGAAATTCCTCAATCGGCTGAAAATCCAATTCATTAGAAGGGGATTCTTCTACTCCGAATAGGTTCAACTCAGGAAAGACGCTCATAAAATATCTGCTCCCTGCGCTATAGCTTGTTGTTGTTGGGAAACTGGAATTGTTCCTATTCTTCCATTAATTTCTATCAATATTTTATTTGAAGGGAGTTGTTGTTTTGCTTCAAATATTTTTTGTGCCTGAGGCGCTCTAAAGAAATCTCTGATTAAACGCTCTTCTTTTTCAGATCTTAATCCTTCTGCAATTTCTTCTGCTTGGAGTTCATCAATATTTCTAGCTCCATAATGTTTATAAACTTCCTTTAAAGAGTCGGCGTGCAGTTGATTTAATTTATTCATGGAATCCATTTGCGATAAAATCAACCTTCTTCCTTCTGTTGTATTAGCTAGAGTGGGAAGACCTTGTAAAAATTTAGTTAATTCAAAATTTGTTACACGAGCGCCAAAAGAATCTCGAGCTTTTCGTACAAACTCATTAATGGTTTTAACAAAAAGTTGAGTTTCTGGATTGGCAAAAGCAGGGATTCGAAGTTCTCCTTTTTTAAAATCAACATTAAAACGCCCAATGCCTTT
Organism: Candidatus Scalindua sp.; assembly: GCA_046757745.1. Lineage (GTDB taxonomy): Bacteria > Planctomycetota > Brocadiia > Brocadiales > Scalinduaceae > Scalindua. The sequence continues at coordinate 25,462 of JBHHYW010000002.1, read as the reverse complement.
GGGTAATTTGTCACCCTCATTAAGGCGTTTTAATTGTTCGATAGATCTTCCTTCTCGCGCAGCAGACTTTAACTTTTTTTGATTTTCTCTAATAAAAGGAAGATTGGTTTTAAAAAACTCAGATTGACGAGACACCTTTTCTTTTGGGGTTAACCCTTCAAAATTATTAACAACTGGCATTTGAGCATCAATATTCGGTTCAACATCTGCATTTTGTGTTGTTGGTTCAACTTTATCATGACCACCTTGTCTTTGAAGTTGATCTATCGCAGTTCTAACAACTTCTGTCTGGCCCCCAGGCCCAACTGCTTGGAATAATTCTCCTAGTGGCCCTGCTTTTTCTTCTTTCAATCCAAGACGTTCAAGAATAGGTGCAATCTCTCTGCCAGGGAGCCCCTGTGCTCCTCCTAATATAAGTTTTTGCATCTCAGGATGAAGTCTGGAAACGCCACGTGCTTTTTCAGGTTCAACTCCCGCCTCAACAAGACCTTTCTCGATGGCGCGACGATCCGTAAATGCTTTTATACCTTCTTGAAGACCTGTTCCAAGTCCTCTAAAAAGTCCTCCTAATGCACCTTCCGGTTCTTGAGGTAATATTGCCAAACTCATTTTTATCTCCTTAAAATAAACCGCCTAAGCCACCTAAAACTCCTCTTCCTATACCTCCCAAAATCCCCCCTAAAGCACCTTCTCTTCCTGGTTGAAACGCAGCACCAAACTGTGGCTGTTGCGCTATTCCCAGCAAACTCAGCAGTCCTTGCAGTCCTGTTTGCTGTGCTTGCAAACCAAGTCCGGCTCTTTGCCCGGCTAATGTTTCGGCAAGTCTTTCACCTGCACCTCCAAGACCTTGAGCAAAAGCAGAGCTTCTTTGAGCCCCGGCTCCCAGTCCTGTAAATCTTTCCGCAATCCCGGGAACGGTCTGCTCTTCAAATTGTCTTAAAGCCGGAGCCTGGAGTTGTTCAAAAAACTGTTGTCCCCCACCCAAAAGGCCACCAAGCGCTCCCAGTCCTTGTTGTTGAAGTCCTCCGGGACCACCAAGACCACCGATTAACTGATCAATTAATCCACGCTGTTGAGGAGTTAAAGTCTCAAATTGTTTAAACTTACCTTTTGTTCCAAAGAGTGATTCACGAAGTGATGCCATTGATTACCTGCATGTTTTATTTTCAGTAAAGAGTTTTTTTTAAATGAATTCAAGAAATAAATTGACAACTACGTTCTATAATATTCTAAAACTACCCAGGTATCAGTCAACGCGCTGCGATCCCCTCCAGTGGTTATTATTACATCTGATGAGTCAACAAAAATCTCCACCTGATTTGCAAAAGCCGTTGAAGCCAAAGGAATGGGGAAAGCCTGAACTCCTGGTTGAGTTGAAATTCCGTATATTCTCGTAAAAATAACACTAGAAAAATTAGAGATGTTATGGGCAACAGACTTTGCAGCGGTATTAGGAAGCGCTCCAAAATCTATAACAGTCCTAAAGATCTCTCTTTTTTCTTGAGGAGAAGCACCGGGGAACGTTTGATTAACCTGAACCTCAAATTCATCATATTGTCCCGTATCTTTTCTGTTAAGAAAGCGAGCATGTGATTCAAGTGTGGCCTTTAAAAACTCCTTCATTTCTTCCGGATCTTCAGGAATGGATATGCTTTCTGAAGCAAAGTTGTCAAAAGAAGAGGGAGGAAGAAAAGTAGGGTTCGTCATTATTTAGCCCTTCCTGTTGGTTCAACACTTAACATAATTGCATGAAGTACAACATCAGATGTTTGAATAGCGGTTGTTCTCATCTGAGTGTCATCTAATGAAATTTGAAGTTGAAAGGAATCTCCAATTACATTTCGTATGGATTTATGCCATATTTTATTTTGGTTTGAAGCATAACTATCGTCATTTTCCGGTTGGGTTAAAACACTCTTTGTTCCTAATAATGGATCAATCCCTGTAGAAGTATCAAAGTTCCTAAACACATCAAGAGAAATTTCTCCTCCTGAAGTTTTTCCTAGAAGGAGATGAATTTCTTTTAAGAAGTTGTCAGCATTAGTGTTAGTAAAGAAATCAAAATTCTTGGTTGTGATATTGATATTATTTAGAACTGTAACTGTACCTCCTCCCGGATAGGTTCCTACAGCAGTTCCATCAATAGTAAAATCATTTGCATTTACAATGGATTGAATTTGAAATGTTTGGGTAGTATTAGGGGCCAAGGGAGTAATCGTTATTCCTGTGAGATTTTGAAATGTAACATACATTCCTTCGTCAAGATTGTGGTTAGGCACTGTTACAGTTGATCTGTTCCCTATTCCCGGAGTCGTAATTGATGTCAAAGATAAGGTAGCTCCATTACCAAGAGAGTCGTCAAATACTTGTGTAAATCCTTGTTGGTTACCAGCTATAATCTGTCTATGAAATGACTGAGTTATTCCACTATTCCAAGGAGCGGTCCATTCACTCCATGTATCATAAGGAAGAGTATCCCATGTATATCCAGTTGTTTTTTGAAAATATCCATAACACGTAAAACGATCGTTATAAATAGCAAATGTATTATTACGATAATTATAAAGTAATACTTTGTTAGGAAAAGTTTTATCTCCTTGGAATTGAGGAAAAGTCCAGTAAATTACTTCTTTATCAAAATCTCTAATACCATAAACCCTTTCTGTTCCATTATTTGCATTTATAATGCGTCCTACTTCGTCAGGTATTTTTGCATCAATTCGCTGTACTCCAGAAGAATTTGCAATGTGAATTCCAACATCTCCTACACTGATAACTCCGTCATCAAAAGGAACTTCACTAAATGTGGATTCTGCTCCTAATTCGGTGTTAATTTTTTGCCAAATAAACGGAAGGGCTGCATTTCCTGCATAAACCAATTCCCAAGTAGATCTTTCAAAAAATACGATTAGTCTATCTTTGACAAATTGAGCAGATATAATTTCCTCAGAAGTGGGAGCGTCTATAAATCCGCCTCTCCCAACAGTCGTTTCAAGCCATCCATTCGTTGTATCTGTAGGGTCTCCGTTTTGTGAAAATCTACATCTCTGAGCAAATTGAGTAGAGGCTGCTAGAGAAGATCCTTCCCAGGTATTTAATGCAACAAGTCTGTTTCTAAACGGAATTAAAATGCGTGCTTGTTCTAATTGTACCCCCGTTCTTATGGTTGGCCTAAAAGTAATCCAATCAGCTGGTGCAGCATTAGGATCATAGTATCTAATGGGATCGCCACCTCCAGTGGATTGATTAAAGTTAGTTGTCCAAAAGAACTGTTCCGATGCAAGTGTTCCTCTATAATTTATAGTCCAAAAAAACTGTGAATCATTTCCATTCCATGTCGTGGCAGTATTAGAAGGTAATTCTTCCCATCCAGTAGGAGAAATAAATCGATAAGCATATTTTCTATCAAAAGCTATGGTTTGCTCTCGGTTAATCACAGATTGTTCACGTGTTCTAAGTCCCATGACGGGAAAAGAAGGGAAATATCCCATTTGAACTGAAATTACTAAACCGGCTCCCACCGCAACAGATGAATTAACTACAATTCTACCAGTTACATAATCAATTGTACTGCCCGCTGTTATAGCATTACCAGCCGCACCGCGTAAAACACCCGGATTTGGGTTGCCACTTAAATCTGTATCTAACCATACATCCGTTCCATTTACAGTAACCGTTACACTACCTGGTTGAATTTCTGCATTCGGTTCGGTGGCTCGTAAATTAGATGGAGGAACCGTAGGAGCATCGGCCATTACATCAGAAATTATTTGCTGTGTCCCTGCTACCGTTGTTTGAGTAATCGGATTACCACTAATGAAACGTCGTAATCTTCCTTGATTTACAAAGCCTTTTCTACGCTCAACTCTACCTCTAAAAACAAAAGCATCTTCAAGTTTTGGGAACGCATCCTCAGGAATCGCAAAAGGCTCTTTGTCTCGTTCTAACCCAGTTTCAAAAGAACCAATTAAAAAATTACTCATTTAGCTTTAGGTGATTGAATATTTTCGTTATTTGTTTTTTCCAGTCTTCTAACCCCATATCACTTTTACTTCTGTTACAGTATTTACAGCAAGTAACACAATTTTCAAGTTCATATCCCTTCAATGAGTCCACCCTGTCAATTCCATTATAAATAATTTGCGTTTTTTTTGACTTTTGTCTTTTTATTAACTGAGAAGGCCTCGAACCGCAATATTCACAGTCCCCCTTTATTAACTCATAAAACTGATCTTTGGATAAGCAAAATTCTCTTTTTAACTGCTTGCACTTTCTTTCTGTTATGGAATAAAGAATATTTAAGCCGGTTTTTTCTATGTTTACAACATGTAGACACCCACATGACTTTCTTTGCCCATTCCTAAGCGAGCCGCCAAGAGCTTTTGTAGTGTTTCCACAGTCGCACTCGCACAACCATTTTGCCCCACGACCATTTTCGTTCCTAATCCTCTTAATTACCGTCAACTTACCATATTTATTCCCCTTTTCGCTGATTGCATCAAAACGACAACCACAAGATTTGCTCCAGCCATATCTAAGGGCTGCCCCCTTGAGAACCTTTTCATTACCACAGTCGCATTTGCATAACCAGTATGCATGAAATTTTTTTGTTTCTACATATTTATCAACTAACAACATTCCATAACGGTTTCCGGTTATATCTATACGTTTTTTTTTCATATTATCTCCTGATATTTTGTTAGAAGATAACACATTATAGATTAAAACCCTCCCTAAAGTTGCATTTCCAACATCAAAATTAGCAATCAAAAAGTTTCCTGCCAATTTAAACTCCTATAGCGATAAAACTGAAACCATCGGTTGCAGCACCATTTACAGTAGCCCCCACATTACTTTCTCCAGAAATTGTAGGCTGATTATTTACAGCTGTGCTTAATTTAGTACATGTAATAGCCGGCGTTCCAGCATATGCCACAGCCCAAGTAATCGCCCTGGTTCCTCCCGAAAGTGAACCGCTTCCCCAATTAATCACAAGTCCCCAGGGGGTTGTAATTCCATTTACCGTCACTCCTCCTGCGACTACTGTAGTGACAGGCAAGCCAGTTAAAGGAAGTTCAGTTCCACTACTCTCTCTTCTAAAAAATAGTTCAGTTGCAGAGGCTGCACTTTGCTTAGTATAAAGCGCTCCTTCATTCGCAGCCGTCACAGGAGCCGCTCCTTGTTCTGGAAACTGACAAAAGTTATGTTTTCCATTGTCTGAGGGAGCATCAAACGTAATATGGTTGTTACCAAAGATGGTATTTAGTTGTGTAAAATTCGTAAGTAACTGACCCTGAGATACTGAAGGGTCATCTGTACTTTGGGGCACTGAAGCATTAAATGTCATTTGTTTCCTTAGGTTTTTCAGGCAATTCAGCCCAATGAGTTATTCTTTTCATTAGGTTTTCTGAAAGATGCATAATTGCATAAGCATATCCAGGTTCTGAAACGAAATAAAATTGTTTCTCCGTTTCATTAAACTCGCAAATGCCCATCTGACTTCCGCACATCGCCAAAAAAGGTGCGTCCGTAGGAAGAGAAGCATCTGTTGTTTTTTTCCAATTCATTTTAAATATTTGAAGGAAAAGGTACTCTAAAACTTTGATTGTCAGCATAAATAGTCTGTGATCGATTTATGCTAATTTGTTTCAAAGTGCGCCTTTCCATTAGTCTTTTTTGTTCATCAAAGAGAGGTTGTATTTTTGAAATGCTTTCTAAATCAAGTTCATCCGCAAAAACTTTCATAGCAGCACCATAAGCAATTAGCTGCCACCATTCATTTAATTGAGGACTATCTGTAGTGCTTGCAAAAGCAGTAGGTGTAACATAGGTATCCATCTCAACTCTATAAGCTTGATCTGGAACGGGAAAGGTCTGGAAATTATCATCATAAAAAAGAAGTGCAAAAGGTCTCGCGGCGGAATAATTTACTGATTGAACTCTTATAATAGTTCCGGATGCGACAACAGATGTCCATGTAAGGTTTCCTATGGCTCCCGTAATATAATTGATTGTAGCGCCTGCAACGACATCTCCTGTGAACGTTCCAGTGCCATTATCTAGCGCTGTTAATGAATTTCCGGCACTGTCTACAGTTGAAAGCAAAACACGGCTTTTTTTGACCGGAATAGCGCTTATCGTCCCGGAATAAGGACCGGCGATTCCGGTGCCAGTTGTCAATGTTTGAATCCCCTGTATTTCCGGGTAGTCATTAAAGAAGGCTTCGCGCGAGAGGTATAGTCTAGCCGTATAGCCGCCAACGCGGACAGGACCTTCCACAGTAAGATTAAGATTTTGCGTAAACGCGTATGTATCAATATTTGGTGCTGTTGTAAAAGTAAAAAGTTCTTTGAGATTTAACAACCTTAGATGTTCAGGAAGATCGTATTGGTAAAATGTGTTTATATAATCATCAAGCTCATCATTTGTCATCTGATTCGTTGATGGCTTTGCCGTAAGCCTTCTTACCTTTAATCTAATCGCTGCTAAGTCTGTCATTCTTTACCTATAATCAGTTGAAGTGAAGCTATATCTTTCAATCGGATTATCTGCTCCCATCATTTTGTTCCCATTTTTATCGACGAGCCATTTATGTTTTTTGTAACGACACTGATTGTTTATATGTTTTGCTACACCGAGAGGAAGATCATAGGTTTCTCCGTCCACCAGGTTGTAAGTTCTAATAGGATCTCCCTTGTATAATCGAATACTGAAAATAGCATCTCCCCCAGGGCTTTCGTGATTCTTAAAAACACCCTTCACTATTTTTGAATCTTCTTTACGAGCCTTTTCCACCAACTCTGAGGCTTTTTTCTTTTCTTCGAGAGATCTTCTCTTTCCTTTTTCTATGTGAACTTCGCGTACATAACTCATATTTCTCCTGGGTATCCGTTTTTAAATAAGTGTTCTTTTTTTCTAACGTTAGTGAACATAACTTTAATAGTCAAAATTTTAATATATGAAAACAAAAAAAAGGAGACCATTTCTGATCTCCTCTAAAACACTCAGACTATTGAGTAAGAATACTCTCTAGACAGTGTAGTTTCGGCTATAGGCAATCCAGTCCATCACATCAGTGTTAGATCCGACAACACCAGTTCCAAGTGTTATCCCGAAAATGCTTTGGTTATCAGTTGGATTATCTAAATGAGTAGCAAGCTCACCTACTGGAGTAACTTCAGGAAAGCTAATACCAGCAGCCGCAACGGCAGATGTGGGATATGCAAATGCTGTAAACGCACTAGAATCAATATTAGTTGTAATAGTGTTAGTAGCAGTATTTATAGCAGTTACAGTTCCTTGAAGACCGTCCATTTCTACCATGCCATATCCAGCAGGCACACCTACTTTGATGATATCACCGACAGTGTAGTTGTGTGTTACTGAAAGCGTTATTACTGCAGAAGCAGCAGCCGTGATAGCTGTAATATAACGCCTTGTTGGTTGGTATCTAGCTGCAGGGATAATTCTATAGTCAGAATTTGTCGCAGGAGCAGCAAAACCAGCAGCTGGCAAGTATCCTAAGGTGAAATCAACACCTGAAGTTACAGCTGTTACTGTAAAATCCATTCCAGCAATTTGCAACATTCCAGTAGTGTTCATAATACGAACAATATCTCCCACGGATGGGCTCGTTGCATCTGACACAACAGCAGGAGTTGCAGCTGTAATTGCTGTTCCTGTTGCCACAAGAGCTCCAGGAGCAAGACTTGACTGATCAATTTCAGTAAACCCAGCGCCACCAGCAGCAATAAGAGTTGCTGACATGACGCCTGTAGCGGCCTCTGAAATTGTTTTAGCTTGACCGGCTGCATATCCTCTGTACCACATGGATTGCACAACAAGGTCAGCTGGGTTTGATCCCCAAATAGATCTATTAGTTATTTGAAAATAATCAATAGGCTTTGGAAGGATAATGTTTCGTGCAGCTCCATCAGAAGTAAAAGAACCGCTTGCAATTGATGTAAGTGTAGTCATTTTAGCCTCCTTTAAGCTGCTGTACATCTTAGGTTAAACACCCAAGAGTCATTGGTTATTCTAGGTACTTGAGCAAAACGAGCTGCTGCTGTTTGCCTTAATTCTGCAGGATCATCTCCATGCCCAGGTGGGTGGTAGATAAATGCAGCAGATGCACTTGATTGTTCAATGGAACCATATGAATCACGTCCAGTTACGAAGATATTAAAAATATCAGCGGTAAGAAGTGATGATCCAGTAGATATAGATCCACGTGAAGAAAGCATGAAGCGAACGTTTCCGACGCTTCCCCATTCAGCAGAACCAACGCCTTGCTGATTGGGATATTGAGCTTTCTCAATGAATCCGTTTACATTTCTGAGCTCAGTAATGAGGTCAGTGTGAGCCATTGCAAAGTAAGCATCAAGCACTGGGCCAGTGCCGAATCTGTCTTCACCTTCCTTAAGAGAGGTGATGAAGTCGGCATCGTTGCTTTGCAATGTTTGAACTACAGCGTTGACATCGGCAGCCGTTAGTTCTGTTGGATTATCTCCGTTTGTGCCGTTAACACAGTTAACAACAGAAGCTGTACCTGCGAGCATATCGCGAATGAGTTCATCTTCTGTTTCACGCATGCTTTGCCCCAATCTCGCTGCTGCTGCATTGAGAGTGGGATCCTGATTTACTGCAGTAACTTGCCTAGTCAGAATGACATAAGTAGCATACCAATCGATACGAGCATCCAAATCAACAGCATTTAACTGTTGAGCCGGAGGATTAGCAAAGCTTGTGTTTAATGGCACAGGAAATGTGTTTAGACGTGTATAACGTCTGAAACGCATCATTCTGCCCTCCCTATCCGGCATCACATACGGTGTAGCGAAAGCTTTATGAATCAATCTCGCCTGAGGAGTTGCAAGCAACTTCTCGTTGAACCGTTGTTGAATTGGAGGGGGAAGGCTGGTGCTGGTTGTAATAGCAGCCATATTTTATCTCCTTTAATACCCTCCCTTGCCGCACTGCATCATTTCAGCATAAAGTTCTTCTCTGGAATAAGAGTTCGCCTGCGATAACGGACGCTGGGAGCCGAGTGAGTTGCTGCTCATTGGTTTCTTGGAATTTTCTTCTAGCTTCTCTTCGCTTTCTTTGTTTGCGCTTTTCTCTCTAAAGAAATTCGATTTCTTTACTTCTTTATAGGCACGCACATAAGGATTGCGAGACTTCTGAATTAGTTCTTCAAGTTCGGGGTCTTCTTTAATTAATTTTTCAATGTTATCTGGAGTAACAACTTGATCATAATCCTTAAACTGAGCTTTCACCTGTGTAGGTTGTTGCGCTACTTCTCTTTTTTGGAATTCCTGTTCAACCAGTTCGCGAGCCTTTTTTTCAGCTAATTTTTCAGTGTATTTAGACACTTGGCCGAATGTGATAAGGTCATCATCCTGTAGCTGCGAAAGTTCGTCAGGTTCCTCTTTTTTTTGGGAAGCTTGCGCCTTTTGCATTTCCTGCATCAGTTCATAATTCTGATTCTCAAGTTGTGACAATTTTTGCTCCATCTTCCGAAAGTTGAATTCTTTAGATCCCTCTTCCGGCTTTTGGGACGCTGGAGTTGACTCCGTAGTTTCCTCGGCAGTTTCGACGACTTCCTGCTCTTTAACGTCTTTCTCGGTTGCTTCTTCTGTCATATTTCTCCTGTTTGGGTTGCGAGACCAATACGCAAAGCCTTTAACGCAGGCATAACGATATTAAGCTCAAGTTATTGAACTAATAATTAATAGTCAAATTTTAAATATATGAAAAGAAGAAACTATGCAGTCTTGATTTTTTTAGCTTCTTTTTCGAGTCGCTTATACGTTTTTAAAGAATATACGGTTTGCTGATCGAAAGAGGAAGGTGTTTTCAATACTTGTTTCATATTTGCATAGGAAGGCAATGACCACAGAAGCTCTACTCTTCCTTGAAGTTTATTGACATAGTAGACATCAGTGTCTGGCTCCATTGGAGGGACCGTTACACGAGATGCAAATATAAATGAAATTGTTCGATCTTTTTCTACGGGCATCTTTTCCCAGATGGCCATAATATAAAACTCGTCTGGCATATCTTTGTTTTCTACTGCTTCCATAAGTTCGCGCATATAAGACTTACCCATCTCTCCTATTAGATCGGGTGTTTCAATAGGATCATTACTTACATGAGCAACTTTTGTTTTCGCAAGCTGTTTCCCAAGAGTTTCTCTATTACCAAATTCTGATTTCATAGTGCCTCAAAAGAGGGAACACACGAAGTTTCTGGATTGGATACTGAGCCAGGGGGCATACCACTCCGAGTGTCCCACTCACAATTAATAACGATTATCTTTTGAATCCGATGCTTGACGAATAACAATTTCAGATTCAGGAGACAAATTTCCTGAATAGCGAGTTTTGGCGTCTTCTCCCTGCTTGATGACTATTTGATCAGAACTAGCTAGCATTTTGCTACTAGATCCTTTCTTTTTATCGCGTGACATTTCTTCCTCCAAAGTACTTAGATTGTGTAGCGCTTATCTTTTATATATTCAAATAATTTTTTATACTCAACAGAAAAGAAGAAAAACTATATGATATTTTTCTCATCAAGGAGGATATATGTCTGATTTTGTAAAAAATAAAAGTCTTATATTCAAATATATTTATTGGTTTTTAATTTTTATAGGAATTTTAATAGCTACCAACCGAAGTTTATTCGGATGGGGGGGATTTACGGAGCCAATTGATATTCACGTACATATAGATGTCCCAGAAGAACGTGATTATGAAAGGGAATTGACAGAATGGTTAAATACAAAAGAAGACGAAAATGAAGAATAATAATACATCTATATTTAAATTTATGAAATATATATTAGCAGGAATTTGTGTTGGAACATCAATTTATTTTGTAATAATATTATGGCCCCTTATTAAACAAAAAGAAAAGCTTACATTGGAGCAACAATGGGCAAAAGAATATTTGCAAAAAGTGCGGGAAGGAATATGAGTATTAAAGAGGAGCTAGAAGACCTTATTACAGATGTTGTGAAAGATGAAACTGATGCATCTTTAGAACAATTTCAGCAAACTCTTAGCTGCATAATACATAGTTGCATTATAGACATCACAGAAGACGGTCATGAACGGGTTCGTTTACTTAAAACCGCTCAAGAGGCCTGCTGGTTTATTAAAGTGATACTCAAAGACAAAAGAAAAGATCATAAAAAGAACAAATGCTAGAAAATCATCATTTTGTATACTTTTGTGCATAACATGTATACAAAACACCAATTTCGTGTACATGTTTTGAGAATATGCACAAATTCTACGGCTTAGGCGACATATCCAGAACAGGGCTTAAGTCAGTGTCTACACTCGCCTCTAAAGAGGGACTAGAATCGACAACATCACTTGCTTGACCTTGCGTGTGTGTTATAACAATTGTATTGCAGCCCACCAAACAGAAAGCAAAAAAAAATGTGCCAATTATTGTTTCGTACATAATTTACCTATTGTTTTATCTCAACTACCAATTTCCTACCAATATCTACCAATTTGGTAATTAATTTATTTCTTCTTCTTTTTTTTAGACTTTCCTGCCTTACTCAGAGCTATTGCAATCGCTTGCTTCTGCGGTTTTTTTTCTTCTCGCAATTTTTTAATGTTTTGTGATATTGTCTTTCTCGAACCACCACTTTTTAATGGCATGCCAAAACCTCATACTGGAATATTTATAAATTGCAAGTGTTGCAATAAATCTTTTTATATCAGGAAACACAGAATTGGCAAAGCATTTTATTGTTCCCGAAAATGTCACGGAATCGGAATGCTAACTCAATTAGTTAGTATTTGTGAAGTTTGTAAAAAAGAATTCAACCATTTAGCATGTAGAGCAAATAAAGCAAAATATTGCTCGCGTAAATGTTATTATAAGGCTAGAAAAATAAAAAACCAGGGCACAAAAGAATTCACGTGTAAGCATTGCGGAATAAAGTTCAACGACGCCCCCAGCGTAAAAAGAGTTTTTTGTAGCAAAAAATGTGTAGGGAAAGATCACAAATCTAAATGGAGCCCCTCTTTTTCACTGATTCGCAAAAGACTGCTAAGACGCGGAATGATTTCCAGCTGTAGCAAGTGTGGCTATGATAAAGAAATCAATATTTTGGGAATCCACCATAAAGACAGAAACAGAGATAATAACTCGTTAAACAATTTATTAGTCCTCTGTCCTACTTGTCACAGCATTGAGCACCAAAAACACATAGTCCACGGCGCGTTGTCTCTTAAATAAGAGATCTTATTTCCTTTTTTTAACGGCATCTAAATTACTTCTTTTTCCTTCTGGAGAGCTTGCGTAAGGTCAAAGCAAGTTCGGCCCTCTTTTCTGTTTTTTTAGATACTCCTTTTCCAGCTGCAGCTTTTTTTAATTTCGCCACTGGAATATCTTTTCCTTTTTTTGCTTTAAGCGTTTTACGCAATGCTCCTGGTTTTTTTATCGCTGCCTGTATAAACTTCTTAGCCATGTTCTTCCTCTATAGTTTTTAAAGAAATAGATGTAAAATTATTTAAATCTACTCCTACATTTAACATCCTATCTTAAAAAGCCTTCTAACCATTTATATATATCATAAAAATGCATTTTTAAACGATTAAAAATACCCTTTCGAGACCGTCCTCTCTCTATGCAATAAGGAATGAATCTTCCTGTTTTTGGATCACGCTGTGGCATTTTGTTCCTCCTTTGGCTTCAGCTCTTCTTCCTGAGACGATATAACACCCAATCTCTGTCCTATATCAATTAATGTATTGAGTTGGCTTAGGTCAAGATCTTGAAGCTCTCTGAGCGTCTTAGCTCGATTAAGTCTTGCATCTGAGACGTCTTCGATGGCTTTTGCTCTTCTTTCTACTGCGAGTTCTTTGTTTTCTTCCACTCGTGATATCCTTTCAAATCCCAATCCTTGATCTGCTACAGTCCTAGCTTGAGCAAGTTCTATCTGAGATTTAATCTGAGCTTCTTGCAATTCCGCTTGCTTTTGCTGCTGTTCTTGCGCAGCTCTTGCCTGTTGTTCCATTGCCTCTTTTAGATCTTTTTTCTCTGGAATAGGCGCTTTATCGATAAGTATCTCAGGAGGAATCTGAATGCCGATTTTTTGCATCTCCATGAGCGTAATAAAGCTTGCTTTTCTTTGTGTTTCGGTAAGCGTCCCCTCAGTGACAACTGAATCAAATCTCTGGAACGACTTATTAAAGAATTGTTCTGACGGTTCTTCACCAAGAATCCTCCTTACTTTTCCAGGTCCCCAATTTGCCTGGATCATTTCCATGGTAAGTTCGCCAAGGATTTTTTGCGACATATCAAGGCCATCGAAGAGTCCCTCAAGCGTGGTAAGTCCTGCGCCTTGACGCATCATGGAAAGAATTCCAGCTTTATCATCATCAGCGGATCCAAGTAGTTCTTCATTAACCCCAGAGATCTGATTAATCTCTTCGGCGAGCATCTGTGAAAGTTGAATCATTGAGGGGGGAACTTGCGGAGGAGGTATTTGTTCAACTGATGCCATACCTAACGGAGCATCTTTTTTCAAAAAGAGAGCTCGCCCTTGGCCTGTAAGAAAAGCGTCATTATCATCTATAAGACTATCTTCCATTACCTTAAAGCCCGAATTAATTTGAGACTCTAAGATGTCAAGTTCTATGATTTTTCGCCGATTATATAAAAATTGTGCATCCCTAAGTCCGCGGACAAGCCCTTGAATTTTCCACTCAAAATATGGCGCTTCGGGCTCAAAGTAACCTATTACCGGAACAAATGGATAGCGATCAGTTCCCATGGGATTTGGACCATGAAACATTAATACATCATTTACCAGTATTGCCAGCATTACGGTCTTTTTCTGTATTTTCTGAACCTGAACCTGAGGAAAGTCTTTTAAGAAAGCCTTAAGCGCTTCCTCGGATCCAGTCCATTCCATCGTTTCGCCACTAGAGGTGTCAATTAAAAGATCCTGATCCCTGAAAGACTGATGCCAATATTCATCATAAGCAACTAAGTTTGTTCCCTCATTACGAAGATTCGGGGGAAGCCAATTAAACTTCTGATCTTTAAAGCCCCCTCCCATTTGCATTATATCTGATCGCCTTTCGGGAATAAGTGACGCAGCCTGATCTTTTGTAATAAACTTGCGTGTCCAAATAAATTGCGCATCGCTCATATCTCGTTTAGTGAAATACTGATCCATTAAGATATTATTGTATTTCATATTATCGATCCGAATATCTCCATTGATTGGATCATCGCGATAGTCCATCCAAATAGACAATAGGTTCATTCCGGTGGTAAGAGCGCCCTCAAAAGCATCAGAAAGAGTGTGGTAGACGTTTCCCGTATTATTGACCCACTGCAATAGAGTGGAGAACTGATCCGCCGTAAGCTCATCAGAGCCTTCCATTGGAAGCACAACAGTGCTTTTCCGCGTACGCCTTTGGTGACCTGTGACCATATTCACAACGCGCCTAATGCGGTTAAAGTTAAACTTCTTTCTTTGGTGTGAGGGAATATGGGAGAAAAGCTCATTCCAAAGATGTTGATCTCCGGCCTTAAAACGCGTATCCAGTGTCCCTTCATTCCAAAAGGTTTCGTTGGCTTGAGAATTTTCGGAAAAAGATTGGCTCATCATATCGAGGATATCACTGTCGCCATCTACAAAGAAATCAGAATTAAGTGCGCTCATGGAAAATAACAATAAGTTGGGTTTATTTTCACAATATACGTAAATGTTTTTTTTGAATATGATATATTCTATTAAAAACTCACCTGAAAAAAATGGAGATTCAAATGACAACAGAAACCGGAAGAGTTAGACGCAGAGTGGAAACGATTCTTGCAGAAGAAATACGGAGACCGCACACGACAACTCCCGTGGAAAAAGAGCAGCATAGGGCGAGTATAGACATCGTGAGGGTAGTCGTTGAGCTACGGCGGCTCATGCTTTAACCTTCACTCCTCCAGAGCCCAGTGTGATTCCGTTCTTTCCCGGAGGCCAACAATGATTGCAGTAGTGTTTGCCGTCTATCTCCAGAGTTGCATTGCATTCTTTTTTGCAACCAGGGCATCTCTTTTTTTTATCATTTTCCATCGATCTTTCTCGTTGCCTCCAAAATAGGAAGATTAGCCTCAGTAGGAACATACACTACCTGCATTTGGTTCGTTTGAAGTCCCTCAATCCAAAGATATCTGAGATAAGCCTCGTTTCCAGATAGACTGTCACCAATGATTTTATTTGCTTCTGCTACCCCCCGCGCTCTAATTATCTCAGCCTGCGCACAGTGCTCCGCAGAATCCTCAAGCGCCTTGGCTTCGAGCGTCTTGATCTGTCTATTAGACTGTGCCCGAGCGAGCTCTGCTTCCCCGTGTTTTCTTTGAGACCAGACGCTATAGTTTGCCATTCCCGCCGCCACGCCCCACCAAAGAGCAATGACGAGCACACCTACGCCCAGTATACCAAACACTAAGGTTCCTCCGCTCATTTCATCAATGTCCATATCCTTCCTCTTATTTTGCAACTACCAATTCGATAGAAACTGATAGCAAATTGGTAGTTAGTCTTGCAGCGTCCTCGTTCCATCTATACACGTTCCCTTTCATCTCTCATGGCTTCCCGCAGTTCTTCTGGAATCTTGGCGTCTCTATACTCTTTCATGTAAGCACAGAGACCACTCCGCTCGGAGGGCTCTTCCGGTTCCCTGCTAAGATCTTCTGGTGGTAATGGAAGCCAATCAATTGTCCTGGTTTCTTCATTAATTCTAAAGCTCATATATTTCTCCAGTTTTTTTTGTAACTCTTTAAAGTCTATATTTTGAATGTTCACTGACTCTCCTCCGGAGCGCATGGCAATGGCATCCAATGTGTAACGTTAGCATTCTCATCGTCCCTGTAAATACCCCACCATGGATTTTTAAATCCATCTATCTCGGTTATGCAGTCAATCCCGACGTATGGCCTATTCGTGTCAAATATTATGACTTTTTCCCATGGATGAGGTATTCTATCTTCTACGCTGATCCAACGTTTTTCGTCAGGTTTGCTCATACTGAAATTTTCGTCGTACTCTGGAAGTTTTTCAGTATCCATGCTTTCTCCTCATCCTCTGCAGTTTCTCTTTCGTCATGCCCCCAGGTGTATTACCTACAAATTCTTGCGCCAAACATACGTAGCGAAGGCAATCTGCTGAATGCGAACTATAATCGTGTTTTGGCCTGTTCCTGAATACCTTTGCCTTTTCATTCCATTCACTGTGATATTGTAACAAGCATTTTATCAGATACTCACATTTTGTCGCATCTATAAACATTCTTGGCATTAACCCTCGAACAATCTCGATTCCTTCCATTATCGAGAACTTGTTGTCAAGTACTGTGAAATCAAACCCTGCTTCTCGCGCTATCTGAACAAAGGTTGTACCTGTATTACTGTGCGATTTAGCGTCGTGAGGGGCAAAATGCTTTGCATAATTATATCCTCTTTCTCTTAAGACATCTAGATAGTGTGAAAGCGCATATCCAGAATTCTCATAATGATCGATTATAAGAATCTCATTACCTCTTTTCTGAAAGAAGATGATTGCCATGCTGTCCGTGAATCCCAGATCCCAGGCAGTATAAACCAGCCTGTTAGCATCGCATGGGACATATCCTATCCTTCCTTCCTTTTCCATAATATCAATTTGTTTGCCGTAATAAGAGCCGATGACACCAGCGCTGAAAGAACAGAAATATTCCTGTTGGATCATCTCTTCTGATACACCCTGTTTACGGGAGATAAGAACCTGCTTAGCATCAATCAGTCCCGTATCTTCAATAGTAAATCGACCAGCATACCACTCTGGGTCCGTCTTGGCATACTCATATAGCTCATAGAAGTGGTTTTTTCCCTGAGGGGTAGAATTGAAGATAGCCCATCCATTATTCTTCTGCAAAATCGGACTAAGAATAGCTACCCATACCTGAGGATTCTGATAAGCATATTCAGAGAGCACCACTCCCGATGGATTTGTGCCCCTTATGGTATCGTAATTCTCCGATCCTACAATCTGTATCATAGAGCCATTCACAAGGCGCACTTTCATCTCATTGAGCCATTTCTTGTCAAAGAGAAGCGGAGGAATAAAGTCAAGATAACTTCGGCCGTCCTCCGTGATGTTGTCCCAAAAAGCCTTTCGCGCCTGGGCATAGTTTGGAAAGATATAGTAATAAACTCCCTTTTTCTCGATTGCCTTCTCGATGAGAATATTCCAGCAAGTTAAGTCTTTCCCACCGCGACGATGAAAGACAGCAATAGCACGCTTCTTTCCTTCGCCTCCGCTTTCTTTGGAACGCATAGCATTATAAAGAGGAGTTTGGTGGGGATAAGCTGTAAACTTATAGGGTAAAGTTATGTTAGTCATATTGTTTTAAGGTTGAATCTATGCTGATTTTTAGAGAAGGCAATGATTACATTCAAGAAAACTTTAGTGTCTACAAAAACTAACAAAATATGTTAACATAAATACACATTTAAAGTTAAGGAGGGAAAATATGGCTAATCACATGACAACACTATTTAAACTGACTGTCTTGAGTGGGATGATAATCCCGTTTACTGTTAACGCAGACGAAATACAGGAAAAAGAGAATGAGCTCCCTAAATATGCTGTCCAGTATGTATTGCCGCAACTTTCGTTCACCAAACAGAATTATTATTGGGGGAAATCTGTGGGATTTACCTATGGAGTAACTTATGTTTATGAACACGAAAAGCCAAATGATATCTATTATTTTGGATCGGCTACGGGAGCCTCGGCACATATTAAAATTAAACCATCTTCCATATATTCCGGGATAATCTGGGAAAGAGAATACAATCCTCTGATTTTAATATTTTCTGGAAAATTCGGGCACACATGGAAACTTCCAAGAAACTGCCTGTTTACCCCCTATATTTCTCTTTCCAACGATATTACTTTCCCTTCTCCAAAAAACTCTAGACGGTGTTTGGCTAAAGTCTATACTGGAGTTGGTTTTAAATTTACACACAATTACAGAGACAGCATTAGGATTGGATTGTCTGCAGGTTTATCTAATTTAGTTGGAAGCTCTTGTGGAGTAAGACGTTCTTATCGAATAGGAGATAAATGGGGATATGCCATTTCAACGCCAATAGGATGGAAGACATCTCGTTCTGATAAGTGGTCATTCGTTTTCGAGCCAAGTATTAGTACTCAAGACTTTAAGCAAAACAAAGGGTTTTTTGGCGTTGGATTTAAAACGATCTATACTTTCTAAGTCCTCCTGGACTGGGGCTCACTGCGCATGAGCCCTTTTTATTTATTTTCATCTTTCTTGTCAGGAGCTTTCAACCAAACTCTGATATCACTGTTCTGACTCATTGCTTCCTTATCCCACCCATATTTTCTACCTTTATTACGCATGATTGTCTCCCACGTTTTAGGACTACAATTGATGACATCTTTGCCTCCCTTTACCATGCGCATGCCTAATCCATATATCATATTTAGACCTGCTAATTCGGCTTCTTTTACAAGATTGGCTTCCGCTTCGAACTCCTTCTTTTTAAGATATCTCTCTAGTGTTTCGTGGTTGCAATGATAGCCATCATCATCACGATAATAAAAAAATAGTTTAGACCCTCCTGCACGCAAATGTTCAGTGTATTTCTCAACAGCTCTTCTAACCCCAATCTCATCAAGTGAGGGCATCAGTTTCTCGCCTTTTTGTATTCCCATAATTCTTTAATTAAAATTGGTTTTGTATTGTTCTCTTTATAACTTTCTTGTAAAATATATCCAAGTTTTTTTCAACTGGAGAATATCGATGACAACGTTAATTGAAGATATAGAGAATTTATTGACTCGTTGTGATTCACATTTTGATGAAAATGAGTCGCAAGAGATTTTATGGGTCTTACATGAGTTATTAGAAAATCAACAGGCGGCATTAGAAGAAAAATCAGAAACAACAATCTCGGTGCGGGGATTGCCGCTATAGTATTTCGCACTAAAGCCGCAGCATACTTGAGAATCGTTTTTAAAAATTCCAGCACATTCCAGCACATCGCTTACATATTTCTGCATATTATCTCGATCCGGTTTTTTAATGTGGTATATATCTTCCCTTAGAAGTTCTACAACACGCTTTTTAGGCGTTGATTTAGGTATAGGCATGTAGAACGTCATGTCAACTCTAACAGGCCCATAAAACTTCCATACTTCCTGAGCCTTAATACAGCTTATGTCTCTCTCTTTCTCGATACTCCTCGGATTGTAGTAATACTGTCCCCTCCTTCTTGGAGGTGTCCAGGGAATTGGTGGATACGGGATCGTGTACTTGACTTCCATGTGGATTCAAATTATTTCTTAACTCTTTTTGAGTCCAGGGAATAATTTTTGTTCCATCTTTATTCCATCCCAAATCCTCATAGGATATTTTTCCGGAAGTGAATTCCACAAGACGCTTTGCGATATCATATTGCGGTCTTCGTGACCTCCCATTGTATTTATACAGGCCATTCATACTACACCCGATAAGAGCACCGAGCTTTTGTTTGGTAATTCCTGTGTGGGCAACATATTCATCTATATTCATGATTATCCAAATGTGTTAAATGTTTAGTTTAAAAGAAGACACAGTATAACGAATGCCTTTCTTATGCGCAAGGAAATATGAAGAAAATGTTAAGTGTACATATACATTTGATCAAGCGGACAACGTTTTTTTGTACAATGGATAATATTTTTCTTGTGATTAATCCGATGGATGAATTATACTTTGGATAAATTTAAGGAGGTGTCATGGAAAGCTTGATAACTGAACTTTATGAAAAACTGCAGCTTCTTGATGGAGCCTTAGCAAAATTTAAGGAGCATCCTATGCACGATGAATGGCTAGACAAAGACGAAATAACGCTCATGTGTTCTGTCTTGGAAGATAATGAGGAAGAAGAGGAAATCTCTGAAGCTTTTGAAGAAGCTGTCTATTGCCAGGTAATGGATGAACTTGAGTCAAATGCAACATAAAACAAAAGGAGAAACATTATGGAAGACAAAAAAACAAAAAAATCTAGTTTACTCACTGCACTATTAGATTTTGCAAACTCAAGCACAGCCATCAAAAAAGCAAAAAACGGTTACAAGTATAAATATGCACCACTAGAAGACATCATGGATGCGATTGAAAATGACTTGATAAATTTCAAGCTCGTCGTCTCTAATTCTATTGTTTTACACGAAGGAATAGATCTCCTTCAGACAACAGTGACACACATTCCTTCAGGAGAATCTACCAACTCTACAGCGCGTCTCATATACAAACCAGGTGATATTAAAGATTATGGATCGTCCATTACTTATTGTCGCCGATACAACTTGCAGTGTCTTCTTAACCTTCGCTTCAATGAGGGAGATCCCGATGACAAACAAGGCCCCAAGACGACGGGCTATACTGTAAAAGTTAAGCCTAAATTTATTACTAAACGTCAACTTGTTGATCTCCGACAAACTCTAGAAGATCAAGGTGATCTCGAAGATAAGATCTTATCTTGGCTAAACATCACCGATCTATCCGAGATGCTTTCAACGAGATATAAAGCTTGTAAAGATTGGATTCTAAAGCAATTGGCAGCCGAGGAGGGATAAAATGACTTCATTAAGTTTATCCCAGGGATCTCAAGAATGGTTAGATTTTAGACGGGCTAAAATCGGGGCATCAGACGTTCCAATCATTATGAAAGCAAGCCCTTGGTCTTCTCCTTTCGAGCTCTGGCAGATAAAGACAGGAAAGAAGCCTGAAAAAGACATGAGTGTTGCAATGGCTAGGGGAGTGCGCCTTGAGCCGCTTGCCAGAAAAGCTGCTGAAAGCCATTTTAAGATACCATTAGAGCCCGATGTGCAGATAAGCAATGATACTGATTGGGCGATAGCATCTTTGGATGCCATTTCCATCGATGGCGATGTTTTGGTAGAGATAAAATGTCCCGGTGAAAAAAACCATTTGGAAACTATAGAGACAAAAGAAGTTCCAAGGCATTATCAGATACAATGTCAGTGGCAAATGTATGTTACGGGTTTGCAGTTTATGTACTATATGAGCTTTTCTGAAGAATCTTATGAAATTATCGAACTGAAAAGAAATGACGTCTTAATTCACGAACTTGTAACCAAGGCTTACGAATTCTATCTATGTGTAATCAATAACATTCCTCCCGCCGCATCTTCAGAAGATCGCCTTTTCATCAACGATGAAGCGTTTATAATACGTGAAATGGAATATGTGAAACTCAAGAAGCTCTATGATGATTCTAACAAAAACTTAAAGACTGCGCGAGCTGCACTTCTTGAGTGTACTGATGACGGTAACTGTGAAGGTAATCTTCTAAAGATTACATGGTCTAAACCGAAAGAAACCATTGATTACAAAAAATTAATTTCTGACTTAAAAATCAGCGATGAAGTATTGTCAAAATATAGGAAGACTTCCCTTAGTTTTCCTACAATTTCCATAAAATAACTCCTTATTTTGTGTGGGGCCTCTTCGGGGGCCTTTTTTTTGCCCTCAATATCAAGTCTTTTTTTTACTCTTTATTCAAATCTTAAATATGAACTAATATTTCAATAAAAAAACCCCCGCATAAAGCAGGGGTCCAAACACTGGGAAAGGTCTGGGTATCCACTTCAGACTTATTTCCCATACAAAAAGAGGCATCATCTTGACAGATCCAAGGAATTCAAGTCAAGAGGCCATTCAACATTTATTTTTCAAAAAAATCCTACGATCACGTACATTATACAAAAAAAAGCCCCGACAACAAAGTCGAGGCTCACTACAACTGGGTATTCTGCTTCCCCGCCGTTTACCCACTAAAAAGAGGTATCATCATGACCGATGCGCAGAATTTAAGTCAACCTTCTAACAGAATTTTCACTCCAAATACTACACAAATACCAAATATCATATTCGATTATTGGATGGAAGTTCTTACTCCTGCTCAGTTTAAGGTGTTGTTGTGTGTTTGTAGAAAAACATTCGGTTGGCACAAAAAACGTGATGCGATCTCTCTTTCTCAAATTTCAAGCCTTACAGGATTAAGCAAAGAAGGCATAAGAAAAATTCTCAAGGAACTCATTAAATTAAATTTAATAAATAAATACGAAGTCAAAAGCAAACTAGGAGACAATGAACCTAATATTTATGAAATAAATGTTTTGGATCCTGTTGAGCATAAAAATAACTCAAAACCGAAAGAAATCCCCAAGATTCCTAAAAACCAGGGGTACCCAACTGAGTTGGGGGGGGGTACCCAACTGAGTTGCCCCACAAAAGAAACTATTACAAAAGAAAAGAAGAATAAGAGGAGTGCAGAGAGCTCCCGCTCTTCTGCCGCCGGCAATAAGATTAATTTTTCATTTGAGAAATGGGAATTCACGAACATATCGCAAAAAGACTGGGATGCTTGGAAAAAAGCATACTCCCACGTTGATCTAGAATTTGAGATGGCTCAAGCCATCGAATGGCTGAAATCTAATCCCACCAAAAAAAACAAGAAGCTGTGGAGAAAATTTCTCACGAGCTGGTTTGCTAGAGAAGAACGCAAACTTAAAGAAAACAAAGAAACTAAGCCTGTGAGGGAAAAAACCGTCGTCTCTGATGATGAGAAGAAAGAACTCACGAGATTATTCAAAAGTTACAACTCATGGATGGATCAAATCTCTGACCCAATAATCTTGAACTCTGGGAGACTCGAGCTTGCTGAGAAGACAATAATACACAATCCTTCTGGAATGCATTCTAAAAAAACTCTTAGTGGATTTAAAAATGCACTCAAACAATATTGCAAATTGACAGACGAACAAATTGAAAGGATCTTTGTATGAAAATTAATCCAGGAATTCCTCTCGGAAATTACAGTCTCAATATAGAAAAAACCAAATATCTGATTCAAAAACTTGCATGGGAATATTTTCCAGGTGCCCATGCAGAGATCGGATGTCTATCTGAAAAAATATCACTGAAACTTCCTTGTGAAAAGTTGACAAACAGAATCCCTAAGCTATTCACAGAATATATTGGAGAAAATTATGAGCATTAAAATCTTAAACTTCAAAAGAGTTAACGAAAAATATAAGAAAGCAGTTTTTTCAATCCAAATTCCTGAATGGGGAAATCTCATTCTTAACTTTTGTACTCTTTACTGCAAAAATGGAAGAGAATGGATTAATCTTCCATCAAGACGCGGAGATGAAAAAAACGGAGAAGGCATTTACACGCCATATTTGGCCCTTTCGAGAGAAATAGAAGACAGACTAAAGGGTGCAACCAAAGAAGCTCTTAAACAGCTTATAAATGATGCTGACAGCGATTTAGGGTCCTGAATGGAAAGCCAGAATTTGTTTTAGGATTTTTAAGAAAGATGGTTTGTTGATATTTTGCAATAACAAATCCCATCAAAGACAGGATAAATATCAATAGGTAAAAACTGAACATTAGTTGTCTTCTCTGGAGGAATTTCTTTTTTTTCTCTTAGAATTTTTTTGCCGTTTTCTTCATCAATTATGACTTCATATTCAGTATCATCTTTTGGAGAAAACTCGATATCAATTCCATATTTTTTTAAGATGAATTCTTCTAGAGTTTCTTCTGGAAATGAATTGGGCCCGTAAATCAGTCGCACTCCAACTCCCAATAAGACGAGGCCACATAAAATTCCAAGCCCGACGATCATTCCTAAATCAAAATTAACGTGTATTTTTTTCATTTTTATTCTGTAATTTAATTAAAAATTAACTTTTAGAAACTTGATAAGTGGCTCCAAACCTCATTCCAATGCCTCCGGCTATATCAGCATTTTGAAGAACTTTAAATGTAGTGGCATTCGTAATTGTAAAATCAAAAACACTTGAAGATACTGTTCCCCTCGTGACTCCTACATACCCTGTGATATCGGCCCCACCAAAATCTCCTCCATGTTCACTAACAAACGGCAATGCAAAAAGTGCACTTACTGCGCCTGCACCTGCGGTTCGTGTAATTGCACTTAGAAATATATGAATAATGCCATTTTTATCCATAATATAGGAAACAGCCTGATCGGACCACGCTGGAGCAGTTCCACCGTTATCCTGAAAAAAAGATCCAGCAGCTGATCCGAACTGTCCGGGTAAAAGAGAAAAAATAGTTCCTTCCCAATTAACTCCGAATCCATCAGTTGCACTTGCAATGGTTTGTACCGTCCAATCATCAGCCGCACTCATTTGCATTCTAATTGATCCCACTACAACACACGGATTTATGTCATAATCAGCTACTGTAGGGTTTCCTAAAGCAAAAAAAGAACCTTGCGTATCTGCTACAGCAGATCCTGTTTTTCCTATATTTGCAGCTGGTGGTGATATTGTCCTGTGAGGAATCCGACTAATCATAAAAGAAACAGCATTTTCTGTATCATTTGCTACAGCATAAATAAAAAACGGCATATCTTGTGCATATGCAATTGAGGTTGTTAATCCAAAAAGATTTCCAATAATAGTGGAGGCTCCTGAATCATCAATAAATGTTTGATTGGCAGTGATTTCATAAACCTTATTCATGCCGGGAGTAGCGCGGCCAGTTAATACTACATATGCTGGATTTGAAGCACTTAATGCAGTTCCATCAGACCCTTCAATTGTAAATGTCCCTCCGGCAAGGGACATTCCTAAATTTAAAGTTGTACCCACAGGATATTGACGCAATCTATCAGCAATTTCAAGATTACCTGATGTATTCTGAAAGTGTACATTAGAAGCATTAACGGATGAAGCGAATGTCATATTTCCTCTTTATTTTATGGTTATGGATTAATAACTGCTATGATCAACTGGATCAAATCATCGTCGTCACTTGGAATATCTGTAACTGAAGGATCATCGATTAATTTTGGAAGATAAATTCTTATAAACTCTTTTCTTCTTTTTTCTATCTTATTTTCAAACATTTCTATTAATGTCACATCCAAATCAGAATAATAATTATCTAAAATCTGTTTTTCCCAATCTTGAATGATCTTACCACCATCTAAAACTGTAATATCACAAGAATATTTTCGGTTTGGAGTTTCATTTTCAGGATATTTATAATTATACGGCTTGAATTCAGGCATTCCAATTAGTAATGGAAACAGTAGTGAATAATCAGCTGGAATGGCTGAGTGGCCTTCTCTATATAAGTTCAAATAGTCTTTAAGAATTGTTTTTTTTGATCTATTTAAAAGTCCGTCAATAGCATTTGACAACCATTCATCAGCAGTTTTATCACATGTTTTTTGAAAAACAACTAAATCTTCTGAGTTTATTTTTATCCCATTTGGTAATAATGTATACATAATTTCCTTAAGTAATTAATGTTACTGAAAGTCTTGTTCTTGGATCAGTTGAAGTTCCTCCTGCTATTATACCAACTGTTTT
>JBHHYW010000001.1:0-52579 GCA_046757745.1 Candidatus Scalindua sp. | reverse complement strand
ACTGGTATCCTCTTTTGTCGTTTAATTATGACACAGTCTCCTTTTTGGCGGGTGACAAATAACAAATGACCAGTCTTTTTTTCTTGCCTGCCCCACATGCCCAATGAAATACGACTTGCCCCGCGTGCCCAACAGAATGCGAATGCTATTCCTTAAGGGTGGAACCAATTATTCCACTGGGGAGCATATTTCACTGTGGACTAATGACAGAAATAAATGATGGCTGTCACTATTATGTATCATGTCAAGACCTGACACTGGACACAGTTCTACGAAAGCCACTGTAAGAAGATGATTGGAAAGCCGTGTACTCGAAAAGGTTAAGCACGGTTTGATGAGGTGGAATTGGAGATAGGGTATGGTTTGGCTCGTGAGGCACTTCTAATCGAAAGTGGCAGAAACAGATAGGCTAAACCTAATCAACTACGTCAGTTCTCTACTCTACCTGTTGTATTATTGAATGTATTCAAAATGAAAATGGAATTAAACAAAGAAAAACTTTTTATTATTTGGCGCACACCTGTTTTAACATTTGTATTACTTGTTTTCATTTATTTGTATTTATCCAAAACAGGTTTTAATCCTTTAGAATTTGGTTTAGCCAAAAATATGCATTCTGTTGAGCAGTCTTTTATTGATGGCCATCTTGTTCAAGCATCAAGTAGCGAGATAGAGGTTTGGAAGAACGCTTTACCGAATAATACAGACAGTGTTAATAGATTGATTGTGTGGACTGGCAATTCACATCTTCATGCGATTAATAATTATAAAGATGGACAACAACCAGCGGCTTTCCACTTGCATAAGTTATTAAATGGTAACAAATGGCCAGGCAAATATCCTGTTCTGGGGATATCTTATCCAAACATATCTTTTTTTGAGCAATTTTTATTAACTTTGTTTTTATGCGTTGAAGAAGCTTTACCGCATCCTTTAATTATTGTAAATGGTTACAGATATGCCGACACTAGAGAAAATACTTTACGAGAAATAATAAAGCCAATCTTGTATAATACCAAAGTAAATAGATGGATATTGGAAAATCATGAAAGATTAAAAAATAAATACCCTTTGGCCCTCAAACGACTGCAAAACGAAATTAATGTTAAAATTTCGAAAAGGGAAAGTATCAATATAAGAGAAAATATAGGAGATTCAAAAATAAGTGAAATAATAGGCAACTTTGTACCACTTTTCAATAATCGTAATGCAATTAATGGAATTATAAGAACTTCTATAAGATCAGTTCGAGATTTTGTCTTTAACATAGATAGCACATCCAAAAGGCCAATATTAATGAGTCGTTATAAAGAGGCAATGGAGTTCATGGAATTGGCATCAGAAGTAAGTAAGATGAATAATACTTACTTATTGATTTATAATATTCCTTTAAGACCAGTAGCTGACAATCCGTATCCTGCTTCAGATTACTCCAAATATTGTAATGATATGAGGGCCATAGCTAAAAAATATGCAGCTAATGTTTATTTTCTTGATTATGAAAATGTAATACCTGTAGAACTGTGGGGTTATTATGATAGCGGTCAACCGGACTTTGCTCATTTTAAAGAGGAGGGCCATATATTATTTGCTAGGAAACTGGAAGGTGAATTGTCTGCTTTAGGTTTGTTGAGGTAAGCTAATGCAATTTCAAACATTAGAGTATATCCTTTTTTTGTGTACAGTGGTAATTGCGTATTGGTGTTTGCCTTTTCATTTTCGTAAAATTTTATTACTATTTGCAAGTTTTTTCTTTTATTGTTGGTATCGGTGGGAATATGGATTTTTATTAGCCTTCGTAATTATAAATACTTTTTACCTTACCAGGTTTACTTATAGAAAGAGATGGATAGGGTGGCTTTCTATTATATTTAATGTTCTAGCTCTTTGTTATTTTAAATATTTTTCTTTTTTTACAGATTCATTGAATGACATTTTTGTTTCTGCGGGAACAGACGTACATTTCTCTACGTGGGACATATTTTTACCGTTAGGTATCTCGTTTTTTACGTTTCAGTCAATGTCATATACATTTGATGTGATGGAAGGACGTTTCAAGGTTGTCAGATCATTAAGAGACTTTGCTTTATATGTGATTTTCTGGCCGCAACTGGTGGCTGGTCCAATAATGAGAATTCATGAGTTATTGCCGCAATTTAACATTTTAAAAAAAATTGATGTTTCCGAATTCAAATATGGTATTAGAAGGATAATCGAAGGACTTTTTCTGAAACTTGTGATTGCAGATAACATAGCCCCGTTTGTAAATGAAGGTTTCCGTACCTATGAATATAATAGTATTTTGGATAACTGGTCACTGGCATTTGCGTTTGGTTTACAAATATATTTGGATTTTGCCGGGTATACCAGTATTGCTATCGGCAGTGCGAAATTACTTGGTATAAGCCTTACGGAAAATTTTAATTTTCCGTATACAGCAGCAAATCCACGACTATTCTGGAAGAATTGGCATATTTCTCTTTCAAGTTGGGTACGTGATTATTTGTATATTCCTTTTATGGGCCAGTCTCGCAGGAGTTCAAGTTCGACAGGGGGCATACAAGTAGCGGCTGATGTAGGGTTAGAAGTCACCATTTCCGAAAAACGCAGGTCTTTTTCCCTTTTTGCCAGTTGGGCCATAATGGGACTTTGGCATGGGGCTAACTGGACGTTTGTACTTTGGGGTTTGTGGCATGCCATGATTATCCAGGTTTACAGATGGATTTCTGTATTTACAAAAAAGAATACATCAATATCTACGAAATGGTATGTGAAATCAGCGGGTTACCTTGTAACATTAATGGCCGTAATGATGGGTTGGGTTTTTTTCAGGGCGGAAAATCTTAACCAGGCTGTTCATATGTTAGTTAAAATGTTTGATATAAGTACTATTGCTAGAATTTCATATCGTGAAAACAATTATTTGCTTTTAGTCCTCTTTTACACAGGATTTTTTGTTTACTATTTTATTTATAAGAATTTTAAAGGGATTCAAGCCAGGTTTTTATATGATAAACTCGGTTGGGTATATAATTCTGTGATTTATGCATCGTTAACGATATCAATAATAGCGTTCTTTGACAAAACGCAGCCATTTATCTATTTTCAGTTTTAACATAATCTAGAAAATGACATATATATTAGGTATAAATGCTTACCATCCAGATACATCTGTAGCTTTAATTAAAGATGGCAAGCTGATTGCTGCAATGGAAGAGGAAAGATTTAAAAGAATTAAACATTGGATAGGTTTTCCTGATGAATCTATACAAAAATGTTTGAATATTGGAGGCATTACATATGAACAATTAGATCATGTTGCCATTGCAGGTAATCCTAAGGCTAATATATTGAGGAAGATTCTTTTTGTTATAAAGAACCGTCCAACTTTTGACTTAGTTAAGAACAGATTTAGAAATACTAATGAGGTACTTAGCATAGAGGCTGAAATATGCAAAGTATTTAGGGTAGATAAAAATAAGAAGAATATTAAATTTCATTATGTAGAACATCATCCAGCGCATTTATCAAGCACTTTTTTTGTATCAGATTTTAGCAAAGCTGCTACATTGGCAATTGATGGATGTGGTGATTTTGTGAGTATCAGTATGGCTTTGGGAGAAGGTAATACCATTAGATTACTGCAAAAAACGTATTATCCGCATTCACTTGGTATGTTATATCTGACTATTACGCAATATCTTGGATTTATGAAATTTGGTGACGAGTATAAAGTAATGGGTCTTGCGCCTTATGGAAGATCAAGGTATGTGAATGAGATTAGAAAACTGGTTAAACTCCAGAGAGATGGGAAATTTGAGTTAAATCTTAAATATTTTGACCATCACCTTACCGGTGGGAATTTCGAGGGGAATAAAGGAGAACCTGTTTCTACCCCTCACTTCACTAAAAAATTAGAGGAGTTGTTAGGGCCTGCAAGAAGACCTGAAGGAGAGAATTTAGAAAAAAGACACGAGGATATTGCTGCATCTTTACAGGTGGTTTATGAAGAATGTTTTTTCCATCTCTTAAATGATTTATACAACAAAACTAAATGTAATAATCTTTGTCTTGCAGGTGGGTGCGCAATGAACAGTGTTGCAAATGGCAAAATATTTGATAATACACAATTTAAGGATATATTTATACAACCTGCTTCCGGAGATAATGGGACGTCATTGGGGGCGGCTTATTATGTATGGAACCAGAAGTTAGGTGGTAAGCATTCATTCTCTATGGATAATGCGTTTTGGGGTACGGAATATCAAAAAAAAGCAATGCGAGATGCGGTCTTCAGTAAATTTAATGAAAATCAAGAGGAATTTATAGTAGAAGAAATTTCTGATGAAAATAAACTATGCAAGAAAATAGCGAAAATCGTTTCTGAAGGTTTGGTAGTAGGATGGTTTCAAGGCCGTATGGAATGGGGCGCTCGAGCTTTGGGTAATAGAAGCATAATTGCAGATCCGAGAAGGCCTGACATGAGAGAAATCATCAATACTAAGATTAAATTCAGAGAGAAATTTCGTCCATTTGCGCCTTCGATTATGGAGGAGGATTTAGGTGAATATTTTGAAAAGGATTCTCCTGACCCCTTTATGGTTAAAGTCTATCCAGTAAAAAAAGAAAAAAGAAATTTAATTCCTGCGGTTACACATGTTGATGGTTCAGGCAGACTTCAAACTGTAAACAAGGTAAATAATCCATTATACTATAAACTAATTAAGTTTTTTAAAGAAAAAACTGGCGTGCCTGTAATACTAAATACGTCATTTAATGAAAATGAACCAATTGTAAATAAGCCGGAAGAAGCCATCAATTGTTTCTTAAGAACATCTATGGATGTTTTGGTAATTGGAAATTTCGTAATAAAGAGGAAAAAACTTAATCCTTGTAGCTCGCAACTGAAGGAGCCGAGGAATAGTTGATGCCACGAACTCGATTTTTACTTAAGTTTTTGTTTATATAACTTCCACTAGTGATTTGACGAAAAACATGGCTGTTAAGATGATGTCTGAAGAAGTGAATGTGCAGAAGGCTGGGGTAAGCATTATTATTCCGGTCTACAACGAAGAACAAGCAATTGGTAATGTTTTAGAACAGTTGAATCAGGTAATGGTTAAAAGTAATTTACAGTATGAGATTTTAGTTGTAAATGATGGTTCGAAAGATAGTACTGAGAAAGTAGCAAAAAGTATTGAAGGTGTCAATGTCTTAAATCATAAAACTAATCGAGGATATGGTGCAGCTATCAAAACTGGAGCTCGCCATGCACATTATAACTTGATATGTATTATTGACGCTGATGGTACTTACCCGAATGATCGTATTCCAGAATTAGTTAAAATATTAGAGAATGATTTTGATATGGTAGTTGCTGCTCGCATTGGTGATAATGTTGAGATCCCTTTATTAAGAAAACCAGCCAAGTGGTTTATAAATAAGCTTGCCAATTATTTAGCTAAAACGAAAATACCAGACGTAAACTCAGGTTTAAGGGTTATGAGAAAGCAAATTGTTGAAAAGTTTGAGCGGATACTTCCTGATGGATTTTCGTTTACCACAACAATCACCTTAGCGATGCTGACCAATGGGTATTCAGTAAAATATGTCCCGATTAATTATTTTAAAAGGGAAGGAAAATCAAAGATAAAGCCGATTAGAGACACGTTCAACTTTATTCAATTGATTATCAGGACGGTTTTATATTTTAATCCACTAAGTATATTTATTCCATTAAGCCTGTTTTTGGTGATGCTTGCTTTTACAGTATTATTCGGAAGTTGGTTCTTTTTAGGAAGGTTCATGGATGTGAGTTTCGGAGTTATTTTGATGTCAGCGGTTATTGTAATAGCCATCGGAATGCTTGCTGATTTAATTGATAAAAGGCTTTAGTAATGAAAATACTATTAATTTATCCACCTATTGAAAACGAGGTTTCTCATATCAGTCTGCAAGAAATTGATGAAGAAAGAGGTTTTTTGCCTCCGCTTGGTTTATTATATTTAGCTACCTATTTAAAAAAATATTCTAATTTTGATGTTAAAATAATTGATTGTAATGTCGACTCAATTTCTCATAACGACCTGCCAAAATTAATTATTGATTTCAATCCAGATATTGTTGGTATTTCTTCGATGACTCATTTCTTAGTTGATGCGTATAAGATAGCAGCTGCCGTTAAGAATATCTCAAATAAAGTCATAACTGTTATTGGTGGCCCCCATACAACTATCTATCCCATTACAACACTTGAGAACCCCAATGTGGATTATACTATTAAAGGGGAAGGTGAGTTGGCATTTTATAAGTTGGTTTTAGCTTTGCAAAAAGGGGTGGCTGAGGAAGAACTTTCGTCCATTAAAGGAATTGCCACTAAGTTTCTGCAGAGAAAAGGTGCAAAGGATACAGATATAGAACTAATAAGAATACCAGATCTAGATACTCTACCTATTCCTGATAGGACTCTACTCCCTTATAAAAAGTATTATTCCGTGTTATCACATTCTAGTAATATTGCCACTATGATCACTACTAGAGGGTGTCCCTATAGATGTATTTATTGTGACAGAATGGGCAAGAAATACAGATCAACATCGGCAGAGTATGTACTGGACGAAATCGAGTCCATCCTGAGTCTTGGTATAAGAGAAATTTTCTTTCATGATGATACGTTTAATATTGAAAAGAAAAGAGTTGTGGATATATGTGAGGCAATATTAGATAAAAAACTCAAGTTTAAATGGGACGCTAGAGCCCGTATCAATTGTGCGGATTATAATCAACTTTTGTTAATGAAAAGGGCGGGATGTAGTAGAATAAGCTTTGGTGTGGAAAGCGGAAATCCAAACGTTTTAAGAAACCTGAGGAAGGGTATTACTCTAGAGCAAGTAGAAGATGTTTTTAAGTGGTGCAAAGAACTTGGAATAAGTTCATTAGCTGATTTCATGATAGGATCTCCCGGAGAAACAATGAAGGAAATACAAGACACTATTAAGTTTGCTAAAAGGCTGAAACCAGATTACGTACAATTTTCCATTGTATGTCCCTATCCAGATACGGATCTATATCGGCTGTGTCTAGAAAATAACATGATAAAAGATGATGTATGGTTAAACTTTTCAAGGAATCCTTCAGTAGATTTTGAACCTCCTATTTGGAATGAACATTTCTCGAGGCATGAACTTGAAATGATAACCAAAAAATTGTTTAAAGAATTTTATTTAACACCTCGTTTTATATTTAATGAAATCAAAAAATTAAGAAGTATGAAAGAATTTAAAGTCAAGATGAAGGCAGCTGTAAATCTATTTCAGTCATGAGTGATTAAATATGGATGTTAAGGATGCCATAATAAACAGGCGTAGTATAAGAAAGTATGCCCAAAAAAAAGTTGATAAAAGAGATATTCTTGAGATGTTGGAAATAGCAATGTGGTCACCATCTGCCTGCAATCGCCAGGCGCATAAAGTGATTTATATCGAGAATGATCAGATCAAAAAGAAACTCTTAGATTATGGTGCGGCACCTTTTATTAAAGATGTACCGGTATTACTCTTATTTTTGTATGATGATATTGGTGACAATATCACCTATAGAGACGATATTCAGAGTGCCAGTGCTTTTATAGAAAATTTTCTGCTTCTTGCCTTTGAAAGGGGTTTTAGTACTTGCTGGATATGTCAACTTCCATCAAAAAGAAAGCTTCGTGCAATATTTAATATTCCCAAAGGTATTACACCTATTGCTGCTGTTTCGATTGGCTATCCAGCTAAAAAACCAGTTCCAGTTCCAAGAAAATATAAGGTAGAAGAAATTTTCTTTGACGAAATATTACCACATGGAATAAGAGTCAATGATAGAAATTTGAACCTTTTTTTTAAACGAGTTTTTCGTACATGTTACTATCTGTTGCCTGTTTTTATTAAAGAAATAATAAATCCATATGTTGACAAGTTTTTTGTAAAAAAATTTAAAAACTAACTCGGAATTATCAAGGTTGTAGGTCTTTTTTAAAAAATTATATAGGGAAGTTTCATGGAAAACGAAAAGAATGGATTTGAATTTTAAAGATACTCTAAAAAGGACAATTTTGGAATATAAGTATTTTACTTTGAAAAACTGGTCTATTAAAGAAGTAGGTGAATACTGGGACAGTGTTACTGATTATGATGATATTAATGAGGTTACCTATTCCTATTATAAGAGATTTACAAATACGTGGGATTTAGCAAAGGATTTTGTCAATAACGATATGTACATGTTGGATATCCAGGCCCGTACAGGTAAAGGTACAGAATTCTGGTTTGGAAAAGGTGTAATTAAAAAGTCCTACCTAGTTGATTTTTCCGATTATCTTTTAAGTATTGCAAAAGCACGGTTAAAAGGTAGCGGTTATGATTATGAACTTATAAAGGTTATAGATTACAAATTACCTTTTGATGATGCCTTTTTCGACTTTGTGGTAACATACGAAACTGTTGAACATATGGGAAATGTTAACACCTTTGTTAAAGAGCTTACACGTGTTTTAAAAGCTGGAGGTATTATGATTCTTACATGTCCTAATGTCTTTTGGGAACCCTTTCATTGGATTGCAGCTATTTTTAATATACATCATAGTGAAGGTCCTCATAGATTTTTAAAAAGGAAAAAACTTTTACAATTATTTGAGGCCAATCGTTTAACTATTATTAAGGAAAATACAACTGTGATACTGCCATTTAATAAAAATATTAGTATAAAAATTAGCGAAAAATTAGAAAAAACTTTACATCAGGATATTGTAAGATTAATTGGTTTACGTAGAAGTTATGTTCTAAGAAAATCATGAATTTTAACACAAATGAAATGGAAAATATTTTAAACAAAACACAATTTAAAAAAAATGAGGGTTATAATTGTCGGGATTTTGCGAATGAAACAAACCTGTTTTCAGAACTCAAATCTCGGTTTTTTAATTTGAGGATGTTTGTTGCAATTGTTGCTACTATATTAGTTTTTTTTTGTTATTTAAAATTGTTCCCAAAGAAGCGTTAAGTGGAGTGCTGGGTGCAGTACCTATTTGGGGATGGTTAATAGCAGGTTCGATAAGCCTGGGATATCCTTTTCTTGTAGCGAAACGCTGGTCAATAGTTCTATCGTGCATGAGACTTCAATTGCCTATGACCCGTTGTGTTTTATTAGTCCTGGCTTCCTTTGCGATAAATCCATTTACAATATCTAAAGCCGGGGATTTTCTGAAAGCCTTTTTTTTGCGTAAGAAAATATCAATATGGGAATGCTCGGGAAGTATATTAGTTGAAAAATTTCTTGATATCATTACGGTTCTTATTTTGGGATTATTTGGTGCCATTATAATTTGGATACCATCTCTTGTCTTATTGTCAAGTTTATCTCTGGTATTTCTTATAGGTGCTTTTTGTATAGCGCCAAAGACTGTAAAGTACATCGAGAAGTGGCCTACAATATCGGAAAAAATGCTGGGCTTGATACTGGCCAGAAAAAGTATTGCCGTGCATCCCCTGATGTTTACCAAAGCAATGATGATTTCTTTGATTGTGCGGTGTCTGAGTTTCCTTCAAATCTTTATCATTGTAGATTTTCTAGATATGGATATATCTTTAACGAAGATATTTGCAGTGTTTCCAATTGCCATATGTGTCGGGTTGCTTCCGATTACTTTAAGCGGTATTGGTACTCGTGATGCAGTTCTTGTAATGTTGCTTACTCATCAGACTGCAGATGCACTTGCACTTGGTATAGCCTACACTTTATTCAATTATTTTATTTTGTCCTTTCTCGGTATACCTTTTTTGATATGGATTCTTAGCAGAAAAAATGTATTCCGGAATTAAAATATCAATCTTTGGCAAAATTAATTTATTTCTGATGTTAATTAAGTTATGAAAGTTATTCTTATAAATCCGTCATTCAATCGTTATGGTGGTGTTGTCGGGCATGGTGGAAACATGATACCACTCAACCTTTGTTGTCTGGTCGCCTATACCAGATTGCGGCATCCTGATGTAGAATTCAAAATTATTGATTCGGAGATAAAAGGTCTCAGCCATGAAGACACGGTGAAAGAAACCCAAAAGTTTAGTCCTGATCTTATAGGTATAACTTCGAATACCTGTGTTTTTGATTCCGTAATTAGATTGGTATTCTTATTGAGTGAAAAAATACCGGATGTGCCGATTGTTATAGGTGGACCTCATCCTTCTGCATTACCGGAAAGAACATTGAAAGAAACCGAAGCAAAATTTGTTGTGTTTGGTGAAGGTGAATTAACTTTTGAGGAGTTGATTGAATACCATAAAGAAGGGAATAGCAGCTGGAATAAAATTAATGGACTTGCTTATAAGTCTGAGGATGGACATATTCGAACCAATCCACCGCGCGAGTTGATTAAGGATTTAGATATACTTCCATTTCCTGCCAGAGATCTCGTTGAATGTAACTTATATGTACCCCCACCAACCAAACGTGTGGCCATTGGCCCTAACACAATATTATCTACAAGTAGAGGTTGCACCCATAACTGTGGTTTTTGTGCTGCTAACACGGTTTGGACTCGTAAAATAAGATTCCGTAGCCCAAAATTGGTTGTAGATGAAATTGTAGAATGTGTTGAAAAATTTGGGATTCGTTCCTTTAATTTTACAGATGAATATTTCACGGCACTGAAAAAGCGGGTACTTGAGATATGTAGGATTCTGCGCGAGCGTAAACTACAGATAAGGTGGGTTTGCTCTGCTCGGGCGCAACGTATAGATAGAGAAACTTTAGAAGCAATGAGGGATGCAGGTTGTTATGAAATCAGCTTTGGTATTGAATCCGGTAATAATAAAATATTGAAAAAAATTGATAAATCCATAGACCTGGATGAAGCCTTGCGAGTAATTCGTCTGACAAAAAAAGTAGGAATAACGACTCATGCAAGTTACATCTTGGGATATCTTGATGAGACGGAAGAAACTATGAAGGACACAATTCGTTTTGCTAAAAAACTGAATACTCATATTGCCGCCTTTTTTATTGCAAGTCCATTACCGGGTACACCTTTATATCATGAAGCCCTGGAAAAAGGCTATATACGTTCTGATGCAAATTGGCAAGATTTTTCTCCCCTTTCCAACACTGAATCAGTCTTATCGTTTCCTGAACTAAGCATTGCGACAATAAGGAAGTGGCATAGAAAGGCATTAAAAAGCTACTATGTTCGGCCAAAATATATAATTTCCAGATTGCTTACAATTCGGCATTGGTATGAGGTGTTAAACTTATTAGGTGGACTGAAGATATTTTTCCAGATTAAAAAATGATATTGAGAGAAAAAAAAGACTTAAAAGGATTCCTTCCTATACGTTTATCAGTTAAGCAGTGGATAGAAATAATGTGGTATATGTGGCTACTGGTAGTGTTTGGAAACTATTTTTACCATATGCTTGCAATACCGGGAAGATATGAGAAAATCGCCACTCTCTTAAAGAATTTGTTTTAATGATAAATAGTTTCATTAATCTCTTTATATGGTTTTTCCTTTTGGTAATTGCCACTGGCATAGGGTTATTGTTCTTTAAATATTTGAGTCTGAAGACTACCCGGAAAATAGAAGTTTTTGTTTTGTCAGCCGGACTCGGCTTTGTTCATTTGACCTATGGAATAACTGTAATAGCCTGGTTAAAGTTGCTTAATACTACAACAATATATGTATGGCTTGGAATATTGACTATCGCAGCTGTAATTGGTTTTCAGCAATGGAGAACAAGGCAATGTTGTTTTGTGTCCGGCGTACGAAGCCCTGATCATGAAAGAAAACCGCATAGTACTCTCTGGTTGATATTAGGTATTATAAGCGTACTTTATCTTTTGTGTACGATGACTCCACCTCTTGATGGTGATACTTTACATTCATATTTAGATGTACCACGTAGATATGTCTATGCAGGTGGGTTTGTACCTTTGCCTTTTGAACCCCTAGCGTCACAACCGTTGAATATGCAGATGTTATCCGCTCTGGCATTACTCATACGGGGTGATGAACTGTCTCAAATGTTGGTGGGCTTTACCATGTGTTTTGGTGCTGCATCGACTATTTATCTTTTAGGAAGGCGCTACTTTTCAGTAGAGGTAGGTTTGTGGGCGGCACTTTTTTTTCTTATAACCAATGTGGTCGAATCTCTTGTGCCAACTACCAAGGTCAACCTCGGAAATGCTTTCTTTGATTTACTGGGTTTTTATGCTGTTAGTCAGTGGGCCTTTTCTAAAGAATACCGGAACGAATGGCTGTTGACGGCTGGTATATTCGTAGGTACAAGCTGTGGTTGCATGTATACGGGAGGCTTTACGGCTATAGTACTTGCCTTGTTCATTGGCGTAGTTGCATTTGTACAAGGAAAAAATCCAACAGCTGGTTTGATTGGTGCTTCATGTAAACTTCTACTTTTTGGTTTACCTGTTATATTTCTTACTATTCCTTGGATGGTAAAGAATTATGTTGAGATTAATAATCCTGTTTATCCATTGTTTCATCATTTTTTTACCGGAAAAGAGTTTTTTCTTCCTGAAACGTATGACAAAGGATTATGGTCGTTAATAACAAATATGTGGGCCATGTCTACCAGATACGCTCCATGGCCTTATGGGAATCCCATTGGCCCTGTTTTTCTTGCTTTGCTGCCAGGTATATTTTTTTTTCGTCCACTTCCAAAGCCGGTAGTTTGGATACTGGTTTCCGTGGGCTTATTGTATTTACTTTATTGTTTTGTTGGAGTACAGAGACCACGAAACTTTCTTACCGGGATGGGACTTCTGTCTGTAATTGCAGCGGGGAGTCTGGTAGTCTGTAAGAGTCGTTTTGAACGAATATGGCGATTGGCCATTATTAGTTTCACTCTGTTGATATTCTTTGAAATGGCTTTCTTTGCCAAGCTACATTTCATTTCTCTGGAAAAATGGAGATACTTATTCGGAGTGGACTCACGAGAGAAATATTTAGAGCGAGCTATTCTCAAATATGAGGCATTTCCAAACTGGGAGATGGTTAATTTTATCAATGGTCTTCCTCGTGATGAGGCGACAATTGTTTCTTTGTATGTTTCAAATGATTATTATATTAATCCTGAAGTAAACTTTATCGATACTCGTATGGTTGATGGTGTTTTCTTCAACAACTCACTTATTAATGACCCTCAGAGTGTATTAGATGAATGGTCCAGGCTTGGTGTGCAGTATATCTTTGTTAACGAACTTTATCTTCGAGATAAAGTTAGTAATGCTGCTGACTATAAACTTGTCCAATCGCCAATCTTTCGTGAAAATTGCCTCCAATTAGTAAAGCAAAGCGGACAACAATACTTATACCGTCTAACATGCAATAAATTTCCTAAATTGTAGTATTTCTGAGAAAAACCGGATCTGTGAATAAAACAAATGTAACTAAAGAAACAGTTGAATCCTATTGGAATCGTGAAGCTTGTGGTACACATTTCGCAGATGCTGAAAAATTCACTACAGAATATTTTAATCAAATTGAAGAAAAACGCTATCAACTTGAGCCATATATCCACTCGTTTGCACAGTTCACACGCTGGCATGGTAAGAAAGTGTTAGAAGTAGGAGTGGGAGCTGGTACGGATTTTGTGCAGTGGGTGCGTGCTGGCGCATTAGCACATGGTGTGGACCTGACTTCCGAGGCAATTGTACATACTAAACGTAGATTGGAACAGGAAGATATTAGTGCGGTTGATTTGAGACAATCTGATGCTGAAAGCCTCGACTACCCTGATAATTCCTTCGATCTGGTTTATTCGTGGGGCGTTATACATCACAGTCCAGATCCTTTTATTGCTTTGAAAGAAATAGTACGTGTAGCAAAGCCTGGAGGAAAGGTTAAGTTGATGGTTTATCATAGATATTCAGTGGCTGCGTTCATGACATGGTTAAGATATTGTATTATGCGCGGACGTCCATATCAATCAATATCTTTTGCCATAGCAAACTATGTAGAGAGTATCGGCACTCGTGCTTACACGCGTGGTGAGATATTTTCTATGCTGTATCGATTGCCTCTGGAGAATTTGTCGGTTCGTACAGTTCTGACATGGTGTGATCTTGCATCAAGCAGCCGTTCTCTTGCTGTTCGGACAGTCCATCGCCTTTTAAGTTGGATTGGTGGCGGCGACCGTGTGGGTTGGTTTATGTTAATAGAAGCAAATAAGCGAGTTTAAAATTTTTAAATGAAGGAAATATATTATTTTTAAATTTCCAGAATGGTCAAGTTGGATTTCAGGAAAAACTTATTGAGAAGACCGTAAATTGTAAGAATGGAATATGTCTTCATTTTAGATTAACTATTTTCAGTCACTAATTTATTGCACTTTGCTTCGCAAAATGAGATTTACACTGAAAACTGTATATTACCCTTTAGTGTTTAGTTGTTTGGATAGGATGGAGATGCCGTTCTAGTCAATGATTAGGTAATTGGCCTCCAGGCCTTAAAAACAATAGGCATAAATAATCAGTAAGCTATCTACTGCATACTGATTACTGTCAACATTATTGTTGCCCTTAACTTGGTTACCATGCCGGCTTCTTAACCTTTACCTAATACCTTATATATTTCTTTTAGCATATTATGTGCGGAATTTGCGGTATACTTGATTTAGACGGTTATGCCGAATTGGGCCATGAAATATTGAGTGGCATGGCTGATACCATGACCCATCGCGGCCCTGATGACAGTGGTACGTATCTTAGCCATGATCATCGCCTGGGTTTCGGGTTTCGTCGTTTGAGCATTATTGATCTTGAAGGTGGCCATCAGCCGATGAGTAATGAAGATGGAACAGTCTGGATTGTTTTTAATGGTGAGATATACAACCATTGTGATTTACGTAAGGAGTTAGAAAAGCTAGGTCATGTTTACAGTTCCAGGGCGGATACGGAATCGGTTATCCATGCGTATGAAGAATGGGGAGAAGGTTGTGTTGATAGATTACGGGGTATGTTTGCATTTGCAATATGGGATGTGAATAAACGCAAACTTTTCCTTGCCCGTGATAGAGTGGGGATAAAACCACTATACTATGCCGAACAGAATGGATGTCTTATTTTTGCCTCAGAAATCAAGGCTATTCTGGCCTTGCCCGGTATCAAAAAAGAAGTAGATGATAAAGCGTTATATAACTACCTGACATTGTTGGTAACACCCAGCCCAATGACAATGTTTCAAGGTATTTGTAAGTTACCACCGGGACATATTTTAACTATATCTGAAAACGGTAATAAGACTATGTCTCGCTATTGGGAACCCATAATTCACGACAATGGCCTGGAAGGTATTGATGAAACCGAAGTAGTCGATAGATTAAGAGAATTATTACGTGAATCCATTCGACTGCGCATGATGAGCGATGTGCCTTTTGGAGTTTTTCTGAGCGGTGGAGTGGATTCAAGTCTAAATG
Source organism: Candidatus Scalindua sp. (assembly GCA_046757745.1). GTDB lineage: Bacteria > Planctomycetota > Brocadiia > Brocadiales > Scalinduaceae > Scalindua. The sequence continues at coordinate 37,109 of JBHHYW010000001.1, read as the reverse complement.
TGGCATTAATGAGTGAATTTATGGACCGCCCTGTGGACACTTTTTCTGTTTCTATTAAAGATGATATCAGGTCTGATGAGCTTAAACATGCCAGAGCTGTTGCAGAACATTTTGGTACTAACCATCACGAGGTAGAAATTACATCTAAAGACTTTATAAATTTCTTACCGCAAATGGCCTATTTCCAGGATGAGCCTTTATCTGATCCTGTTTGTGTTCCGCTTTACTATGTGAGCCGTTTAGCCCGACAAAACGGAACCATAGTGATACAGGTGGGTGAAGGAAGCGATGAACTCTTTGGTGGCTATACTGGCTATACTCAATCAATAAATTTTGAACATAGATATTTTCATCCTTTTGCCTCGTTACCGTCCTGGGTAAAAAAACCTGTTGCAGCTTTAGGGGAAATTGTATTGCCCCCGCGTCGCGCGGAATATTTGAGAAAGGCTGCCCAAAATGAACCTTTCTTTTGGTCAAGTGCTACAGCCCTGACTGAGTTGGAAAAACGATCATTGTTACGTAATGGGCAATGGGATAATAAGTCCACGTTAACAGTCGTAAACAAATGGCACCAACAATTTCAAAGAGGACATCCTGATAATAACTCACTTGATCTGATGATTTATATAGAATTACAACACCGCCTGCCCGAACTATTACTGATGAGAGTAGATAAAATGGCTATGGCGTCTTCGGTTGAAGCCCGTGTGCCATATCTTGACCACGAATTGGCCCTGTTTACCCTTGCCATTCCGTCAATACTTAAAATAAGAAATGGACAAACGAAAGCGATACTCAAAAAGGCTGCCAGAGGGATCATACCTGACTATGTGATTGACCGTTCAAAGCATGGTTTTTGTGGTAGTGCAAGTAATATGATAAGTGGTACAGTAGAAGACTATGCAGAAAGGGCCGTTTTTAGTTCAGACTGGTTTAGAGAGTGGCTAGATTTAGAAAAAGTGCGGAAGATGTTTGCCCGACACCGTAACGGTAGTGTTGATAATGGAATGAATATCTGGTTGTTAATGAACCTTGCTTTATGGCATAAGCATTGGATTGAAGGAGTCCCTGTAGAAGTTTGAAAGCACATAAACCTATCCGCATTTTTTTACAGCTTAATAATTATGTTTTTAGCTAGAATGAGCTGGTTAAGACATCTACATGACTATGGTATAATGACCAAACATTACACTGAACTTTTTGGCATTTTAAGAGGGTTAATACTGGTGATTGATCGCCTTAACAAACGTATTTTTTCGGCAAGTTATTATGGCCTTCTTTCGTATTACATATGGAGACAGACGGACAAGGATCAAAGAACTGTCTGTTCTCTTTATGTTTTCTCCAACGGTAACGATGTAAATTGGTTTTTAAAGAATTTCCCTAAAGCAATTGAGAAGAAACGTGTTTCTGCAGATCAGATTAAGAACCATATTTTTGATTTTCTCGGAACAGGTTACAAACATTGGGGTAACAAAATCAACTGGCACAAGGATATTAAGTCTGGCCATAAATGGCCTATGCGCTTTTATACAGATTACGCTATTAGTGATTTGACACCTGGTAATGGAATTGATGTGAAAATTCCCTGGGAGCTGAGCCGATGCCACCAAATGGTAGTGTTGGCTCAATTGTGGTATTTAACAAATGATAAAAAGTATGCCGAAGAATGTTTTAGCCAATGGGAAAGTTGGTTGTCCTCCAATCCCTGGTGCTATGGTATTAATTGGACCTGTACCATGGAAGTTGCTATTAGGGCAGTTAACTGGTTATGGGCTTTCATGTTGCTTTCTACTGCATCAGCGTGGACGTCTAAACGAAAAAGAAAGTTATCTCTGAGTCTGTGGCAACATGCCACATATATTGAGCATAATTTAGAGGTGGGAGTACAAAGAGGACAAATCATAAAAGCCAACCATTACTTGTCGAATGTATGTGCACTTGCTTGTTTGGGTTTAATATGTCATGAGTTGCCAGGGGTAGAGCGCTGGCGTAAAGTTGGTTTGAAATCGCTGGAAAATGAAATAAGACGACAGGTACTATCTGATGGTTTTTTTTTTGAGTCTTCAACCAGTTATCATAGATTGGCAGTTGAATTGTTCTTAATTCCTGCCATCCTGGCCAAACGGGTAGGATATAAAATGACTGGAGAATATTGGGCACGTTTAGAAAAAATGTTAGAAGTAATTTTATACATGAAACGTCCTGACGGGTGTGTACCGCAGATTGGAGACAACGATGATGGTCGGCTTCTGATACTGAACGGATATCCTGACTGGCCTCGCCATGATCACCGTTATTTGTTGGCATTGGGCGCTGTGCTCTTTAATCGAAGTGATTTTAAGGTTGCTGCTGGAGAGGAGTGTCCTGAAGATGTGTTTTGGCTGTTAGGACAAGATGGAGTCGAGAAGTTCAAATCTTTGATATCTAATACCAAAACCTTAAGCTGCAAAAAATTCCCTGAGGGTGGACTTTATACTATAAATAACAGAGATAGGGGAGACTATGCAATTGTTAGGACTGGTTTGGCTCCCGTTAACGCTCCTACAGCTCACGCCCACAATGATACCCTTTCTCTCGAACTTTGGTTAAGTGGTCAGCCAGTTTTTATTGATCCTGGTACATTTTGTTATACATCAGATTTGGCCCAACGTAATCATTTTCGTTCTACGGTCATGCACAATACTGTAATGGTTGGAGGCTATGAAATTAATCGAATACCTACTGATGAGCCTTTTCGTTTAGAGAGAGATGCGGTTGTACAAGTATTGGAATGGCATAGTGGACAGGAAGATGTGTGGTTGGTGGCAGAGAGAGCCACAGTTGTTCACGAAAATCTGCATGTGAGGCATAAGAGAAAGTTTATATACAAAACTGAAAATCGTGGTAGTTTTGTGATCGAAGATGAAATTGAACCTGCAGACAATTCGTTTATTTATTGGCACCTTCCCTATGAGTGTACAATGCAAACTAGTGGGAATGGTAAAGAAGTATTTTGTGAGGTAGGTCTGGTGTGCATAAAAATTATATCTGATACCTTACTTAGCACTTCAATGTATCCTGTTGAGTTTGCTATATCTTATGGACTTAAGACCAAAGGGTTTACGTTGCGAGTCTCTTTGGATCATACGATGTGCACCCATATTAAAACACATGTTTCTAGAAAATAATTGTGTATGTTTTAGTAAACGAATTAAATAAATTCCTTTTAGTCCTCATAATAAAGGGGTGAATTTCCTAACACCCTTTTCCGCAAACTTAACTTACCCAGAAGTTTTAAATTATAACGAACCACGAAGAAGACGAAGTCACGAATATTATACCAGAAGGCAGTTATGGAATTTGATAAGTTATCTAATAAAATTATTGGACTTGCAATTGAAGTACATAAAGAATTAGGGCCTGGCCTTTGAAAACGCTCCTTGTGTAAGGATAAGGACTTATATTAACCGGAAAGTTGATGGCTAAATTTATCGGTGGTCTTCAGAGAAAATTGTTTATGCTGGTTTTGCGGCTACCCAATTAAATAAAACGGAAAACATTTAAAATTCCATTGAGGTTAAGGACGGTCTGTTAAATGAGAGGTTCCTTCATAGGCAATCTGGTGCGTACACTGGGCTCTTCAGCCGGGGTGATTATACTGAGCATACTGGCTTCGGTTGTAATAGCTCGTGCCTTAGGTCCTGCAGGAAAAGGGACTTATGTGGTTGCTGTCCAGGCCGTTAGCATTTTAATTGCATTAGGGCAATTTGGCTTGCCGGAAGTCATGCTTTATCAAATGCGGAAAGAACATCGGCAAACGGAAGCCTTGGCCGGCAATAACCTGGTTATTCTCTTAGCGTCTAGTGTGCTGATTGCGGTCATAATATTAGTTGGTTATCCCTTGCTGGCAAACTCAGTTTTTAAAGGCGTAAGTTCCGGTTTGCTATGGTTGGCTTTCTGGATGGTTCCGTTTAACCTGGGTTTTCTTTTTTACAGCCGGCTGGTCCAACTGGATGGCCGAGTGGGTTTATATAATATTTTATGTTTGATCCGGGCTGGTGTTTGGTTGTCTGTTCTTCTATTATGGATTTGGATATGGCCGGGTAATGTAAAAGTGGCTGTATTAGCGTTGGTGACCTCCCATGCTGTGGTGGCTTTACTCTCATTTTATATTGTATGGAGAAAGGTAACTGCCAGACATTTGTGTGTAAATTTCAGGCTGATAAAGGAATCTCTCCTGGGAGGGATAAAAGTCCAGGGAGGCATGGTAGCTGTTTTATTGGGAAATCAGTTGGGTATTTTTATATTAAATATTTATTCGGATCAAAAGGCTGTGGGGTGGTTCTCCACCGCGCTCGGTGTAGCCAATTTCCTTTTACTTTTTTCAACATCTATTCGTACAGTGTTGCAATCCTGGATGCCGGGTAATAGTCAGACGAAGTCGGAGGTATTGTCAAAGACGATAAACTTAACCCGCCATACATTATTAGTGCTTGTGGCAGGCACTATAGCGCTGGTTGTAGTGGGTATGCCGTTAATCCGATTTTTATACGGAGCGGCTTTTGTTCCGGCTTATACACCGATGCTGTTCCTGCTTGTGGGTATAGTTGCACGTGGCGTTGGCCAGATTTTTACCAGCTATCTTGCATTTGAAAATTGTCTGGGTTTAAATTCAATTGCTGCCATTCTGGCTGTCTGCGTCAATGCCGGTCTTGCCTGCTGGCTTGTTCCTGAGTTTGGAATCATAGGCGCTTCAGTGGCAACGTCAGTAGGGCAGTTTGTTTCAATGGTGTTTTTATTGATATGCTTTATACATCTAACAGGCAGGCATTTACAGGAGTTTTTGCCCGGCTTTACAGAATTGCGTTTTTACATAGCGCTGTTACAGAGACAGCGAGAATCCCTGAGATTTTTTCAATAAAACGATAGGTTTAAAGATGGAAACAGCAAGTTGTTATCAGTGTTCTGCCCGGAAAGCGGAATTGTTGTACCAGGATTCTGAAACTGGGTGTACGGTAGTGCGTTGTCTAAAGTGTAGTTGTTACTATACCCGTGTTCGTATGTGTGAAGAAGAGTTAAATCGTATGTATGAGAAAGACTGCAATTATACGGAAAGTTGTGTAGCATCATGGTCAACTGACTGGCTGCCAAGCCAGTATAGTGAATTGGCCGACATTGAAAAATTAGTACCCCGGAAAGGAAGGCTTCTAGATGTTGGATGCGGGGGAGGGGCTTTTGTTTATAGCGCCAGGGAACGTAACTGGCAAGCGTTTGGTATTGATCTTTCAAAAGAAGGGATTCACCATGCGCGTGAGTTCTGGAAACTTGATGAAAGTGTTGTTATGTGTGGGAATATTAATTCATTAAATCCATCTTTCCAGTTTGATGTCATCACAACTTTTCATGTTTTGGAACATTTATATCAACCTTGTGCTTTCTTAGATAAATTACATGAATTGATGGCGATTGATGGCCTGCTCGTAGTAGCCGCTCCGAACTTCGGTAGCATTGATGTTAGTACCAATCCGGAAATTCGCCAGGCTGTTTTGGGTTTTCCATATCACGTGATACATTTTACTCCGAAAAGCTTAACTTCATTATTAGAAAAAAACGGCTTTAAAGTTGTTAAAAGAAAATATTTCTCTTCTGAATGGCTTGTTGATCGTTTAAGGTCTTTAATAAAACCGATAACGTATAGGAAGAAATCTTTGCTGGGGAACAAGTCTGATCAATCTAGAGAATCTTCTCAAGTGTTATCAAGTAATCGGCAAAGATCACTTAAAACAAGAATACTTGGTTTTTTAGGTATGTTATCACCAGGCAGTTATATGGTGTTTTATGCAAGAAAAAAATACTAAAACAACTTCTGCAAAAAATCAGCCTATTCTTATAGGTAAACCCACACTTTCAGAAAAGGATACTAACGCTTTTACACTTAGAAAATAGCCTGAAAAACCAGAGTTAAATAATCATATATAATGTCCCCCGCCCCGTTATTAGTAAATGTAATTATGCTAACATATAATGGACGTTGCCATTTAGAATATTCTTTGCCGTCATTATTTCAAACTGAATATTCCAAATTTATTGTTAGTTTAGTGAATAATGCCTCAACAGACAATTCTGTAAAATTTGTAAAAAAAAGTTTTCCCCGCGTAGAGATTATTTCTAACAAAAAAAATTTGGGCTGGGCAGGTGGAAATAATGTAGGTATACGACATGCTTTATCTCAAGATGCAGACTATATAGCGTTGGTTAATGATGATGTGTTGTTTGATCCCAGATGGATTAATGAAGGTGTAAAAGCTGCGGAAAACTCTCCCTTAATAGGAATTGTAGGTTTTGACTTATATGATAAAAAGATACATAACTCAAAAGAAGCCTTTAAAATTGCTCTAGAGAGAAAAATTGAACCTGAAGTTACTGAAACAAATAATGTACGAGGAGTTGCAATGTTGGTGCGAAGAACTGTATTTGAGAACATTGGCCTGTTTGACGAATCATATTTTGCATATGGTGAAGAGAACGACTTTGAAATCCGTGCAAAAGTGGCTGGATATAGAATGGTCAACGTTTCTATACCTATTTGGCACTTTTCAGAAGGATCATTTGGTAAGCGACCTCTCTGGCAAAGTTACCTCTGTATACGTAATACAATTCGCTTGGCCATAAAAAATAAATCATTCTTTGATGTTATACGTACCATTTATTCTTTATTCAATGTTGGTTGCAATCCTTTCTGTCGAATTGGCAAAGAGGACTATGTTAATCAAAGGTTTCGTCCAAAAGGGGTCTTATTCAATTTTTTCCTCATATTAATTTGCTTAGTATGGAATTTGGTTTTCATACCGCAGACGTTTTGGAAGCGTTATCAAGATTACTTCCGAATCAAGCGTACTAAGGAATTACTTACCAACCAAAAAGCCATATAATGAGTTCTTTACATTCAAAAAAAGTGGTTTATATCCATCATGGCGGTAGCATAGGTGGAGCACCAATTAGTATGCTTCAAATGCTGGTAACATTGAAACAGCAAGGTTTGAAACCTCTGGTTATATTTACACATTTCGGACCAATCCTCGAGTTTGCTAAGAATCTTGGAATCTCAACACGGGTTGTAACTCTTCGCAGTGCATTTTTTTATGGGGCTCATGTGCCTGTTCGGATGCGAATGTTATTATCATTTTTTATATATTTTTGGTCTACTGTTCAATTGACCAAACAAATTATTCGTGAGGAACAACCTGACCTGGTGCATTTAAACACGAGTGTTCTGATTCCTGTAGCCATTGCGGTAAAACGTATGAACGTGCCATTAGTATGGCATGTACGTGAGGTTCCCGGTTCTAATCGATTATTGCGGCGATGGCAAACTGGATTTATTATGCGGATGGCTGATATCGTAATTGTTAACAGTAATTATGTAAAACAGTTTTTTAAAAAAAAGGACAGGGTACATGTGATTCACAACGCTCTTGATTTACAAGATTATCAAATCGATATCAAAAAAAAAAGAGATGTTATAAGAGACAAATTCGGCATTTCAAGCTCTGCGCCTGTTGTATTAATGATTGGCAGTGTGCAGACGGTTAAGGGGCATTTTCTTCTTGTTAAAGCTGCTCGGGAAATAGTACGAATCCATCCGGATGTATGTTTTGTGATAGTTGCAGGTGGGGTTGGGTCTGAGTATGCACAGTCCTTTCGTGGAAGAGTAAAAGCAGTCCTTGGTTTGCCGTACGACAACCGGGAACTCATGCAGCGTCAAATTAACCGTTTTGGTTTGGATGAACATTTTGTGTTTACAGGTTACAGCAATGATATTCCTGAGATTCTGGCTACAAGTGATATAGTTGCTTTCCTGCCTCAGGCTGCAGAAGGTTTTGGGCGTCCGCTAATAGAGGCCATGGCTTCCGGACGTCCTGTTGTGGTAACGGATATCGGTCCTTCCCGAGAAATTATTGGTGAAGATACCGGATTGTTTGTGCCGCCAGGTGACCATTCTGCTTTAGTGCAAGCGATAGTACAATTGTTAAAAGAACCGTCCCTCAGAAACAGCATGGGTGCAAATGGCAGAAACAGAGTTGCTAAGCTTTTCAGCATGGATAAACATATTGCCGGTATTATTGATCTGTACAAGAGTATTCTGAGAAAAGAGTGATTAAATTGTTATATTTACAGGAAAAAACTAAGATATTCGTGACAGGTGTTCATTAATGGCACATAATAAAATTACAAAGATTTCACCCCTGCAGGGAATCGACAAAAAGAAAGTAATAAGCTTCTTAATCGTTATTGCATTAGCTTATTTTTTAGGAAAATCTATAGTCCGTGCAGGCGATCCAATCCTGATTTCATTGATGTTATTTGCATTTACATTAACTTCGGCAATAGTTTATCGTCTGGAGATAGGAGTTTACCTGTCTGTATTTGTGTTGATGAATCTTACATCATCCATTTTTATAAATACTAACACTATTACCATTGGTCCAATTTCCTTGCCTGGCCCTCTTGCTTTCATTACTGTCTGCACAATAGCTTTGGCAATTACATTTCGCATTGTTAATAGGCGTCCAATTAACTTTCTGGAACCGAGATGGATGATACCTCTAATGATTATTATGGCGCTTTTTGTATTGTTTTTTATGAATGACCATGGTGTGCGTGGTGCAAATGTGTGGCGATTGCAAGCCCTTTTGCGCGGTGTTGCATTTTATCTTCTTGTAGTGCTGGTTCTTGAAAATCCTGGACAGATTTACCGCCTGATAAGAATTCTGTCTATTAGCTATTTGTTTTTTTCTTTGGCATATATTTATGTTTCCATAGGTGGTGGATACGGCTACCAATCCCTGGAATCGGAGTATACTACTAATATTTCTGCACATGGGGCAATTGGAGCTTTAATAAATCTTTTTATCCCTATTTGTATTGGTGCATTCATAGTAGAAACGAAGTGGATTTGGCGGACAATGTTCATGTTATCGCTGTTAAGTAATATTTTGTTTTGCGTTCTTACGTTTAGCCGCAGTGGCGCATTAGGATTATTTGTTTCTTTTGCTGCATGGATGATTTTAGGATTGCGTTATTTCTCAAGGAAAATGGTTGTGGGGATAGGTATGGGTATTGCGGTTGTTCTGGTTTTCAATGTAATGTTCAGACTTGATATTTCTGATAGTCTTCTTAGAGATGCCAACTATTTACAGTACATGTACGCACGTACAGAGAGAGATCTTTTAAGCAATAGTGATAGTGCACGAAAGTATTTATATTTGAATGCCTGGCAAACTATAAAAGAAAATCCACTAAGTGGCATAGGTGCGGGCAACCAACCAAGTCACAGCCTGTTCTTAGGCGCCGGACTGGATGGCGGGATTTTCTTTATGGGAATCTGGTTAATAATCTTTGCAGTGCTTATCATGCGTAGTTATCGTTTGTGGCGTAGTATGATTAGTGACCCTGTTTGGGGCCCTATCACACTGGGATTATTTATAAGTATGGCCTATTCTTTTATTAATAATTGGTATGACATGATTTTGTATTCTATTCAATATGGATTAATATTCTGGCTGTTGCGTGGTATAGAAAGTGTATTAATAAATGCAAGGAAGTATAAAACTTAATATTATTGAGGGCCGAATAGAAACAAATGTTTGAGAAAGATACAAACCCATCTATTAACAACAAGGATAATAATTCATGTGACACTCAATACTTTGGGTGGTTTTACCGCCTTGGACTGTGGCTGGCGATTACCTGGTTTATGTTTGTTAATATTGTCTTTTATTGGCATTTATTTAGCCAGCGTGAAGGTGAAATTGTACAAGTCTGGCATCGATTATTGGAACTGTTTCATTAATGACACATATTTACGATTTTATACTTGTGTTGGGTTTGTTTATCGCAGCAAGTGGTTGTGGTCTGTGGCTGCTTGGATTGCTACGTTTAAGTGTGGCTGGCAGGCTGCAGCACGTTTTTTTCGCCAGCGGGTTAGGATTGGGTCTGGTGGGATATGTTACATTTGTCCTGGGATTAACGGCTTTATTACGTCAATCAGTCATTGCCTGTACATATGTACTGTTGCTTTTGCTGGGTATCTGGGGCTGGAGACGATTTTTGCTACTTAGACAGTTGCACTGGGTTGAAGTATGGGTTCGTATAAGAAGTTTATCATGGCCAGAAAAGATACTATTGGGATTTCTTGGGTTTATAGCCGGAATCAATCTTTTAGCAGCGCTTGCGCCGGTAATAGGTGTGGATGAACTTATTTATCGTCTGGCTGCGGCTGATTTATACCTTCGGCACGAAAGAATTTTTTACATACCTTCAATATGGCTTCATCAGCAACCACAACAAATACAGATGATTCAACTATGGGGAATGAGTCTGGGTTCAGACTCAACAGCTCAGGTAATACAATGGGCAATGGGAGTGATGTTGTTATTAGTATTAATTGATTTTGGACGACGCGAGATGCCATTGTTCTGGGCACTACTAGGAGGAGCAATATTATACTCTTATAGTGATGTCATTATCCTGTCAGGCCGTGCTTCTCCTGATCTTGCAAATGCATTATTCATGGTTTTATCTTTGCTTGCGTGGGTCAACTGGTTGAAGGCAGGGGGCTGGCGTTGGCTGGTGTTAGCGGGTCTGTTTGCAGGACTCTTTGCGGCAGGAGCTCGTTTACCGGGTGCTTATGGCGCAATAGCGCTTGCAGTACTTGTATTTATATACGGTTGGAGACGCTTTCACTGGAGGCCACAATCAGCCCTTGCACTAGGTCTGTTGGTTGGCTCTATTGCATTCCTTGTAGTGTTGCCATGGTATATGAAGACCTACTTTCAGACCGGCAGTCCATTCTGGCCATTTTTATTTAATATATTTGGCGCATGCGATTGGACACCAGAAGCGTTTGAATATGCTATCGTTTTACGAACTAAAGAAGTGGGGCTTGGTGTAGGTAAATGGCTTTCTCTTGAGCGTGTGCTTTTTGCCCCATGGCACCTGTCTATAACACCGGAGCGTTTTAATAGCGGGGTGATGGGGCCACTAGTGTTGGCTGTCTTGCCCATGGCGCTACTTGTGCGTTTACCGGCAAGATTACGATATATATTGGCTGCATGTGGGATCCTTGCATGCTTTTGGTATATAAGTTTTGTGCGTTTGCGCACTTTTATTCCCGGTGTGTCCTTTTTATCAATAATTGCCGTTTACATACTCTGGAGGCTTTGTCAGTCGGTACTATTACCATATTGGACGCGCGTAATAGTCTTTTGTTTTATTGCTCTATGGCTTTTGGTGGGTTTGTGTACGACTGTTCGTTTCCATTTAAGGGCAGCACTGGTTACTATGGGGACAGAGGATGAATCAAAGTATCTTTCACAACGTCTGGCAGAAGAAGACATGAAATTCTACTGGTATGATGACTATCAGGTGCTCAATCGCATTCTGCCGGAAAGTAGTCGGTTACTCATTTACGATTCGCGTGGATACCATCTTAAATTTGATTATGATGTTTATGCACACATAGCAAGGCGTGAAGCCAAACCTGAGCGGCTACATGACCCTGATTATGTGGCAGAAAAAGTGAGTGAGCTTGGGAGTGATTATGTTGTGTTATGGCCTGAGCCAAAGTATGCGACTGCATATGAGCCCTCTAACTGGCTGGAAGATAGTCTTTACAAACTTTGTAGATCTCGTTGGCCGATTATTTATGAAAGTAAGACAATGATTGTTTATCAGGTTAAATCTATTTCTGAAAGGCTTGTGCCATGAAAATTATTATTCAAATTCCTTGCTTCAATGAAGAAAAAACATTACCGCAAACCTTAGCAGAGCTACCAAGGAAGATTGAAGGTATTGATTTGGTCGAGTGGCTGATCATTGATGATGGCAGTACAGACCATACTGCTGAAGTTGCCCACGATATGGGAGTAGATCATATTATTCGTCACAATGGAAACAAAGGATTGGCGGCTGCTTTCCAGACAGGACTTAATGCATGTTTGCAACTTAGTGCAGATATTATTGTAAATACGGATGCTGATAACCAATATCCGGGACGTTATGTTTCAGACCTTGTATTACCAATACTGGACCGGAAGGTGGATATGGTTATCGCTGATCGGCAGACAGAGAAGGTTGAAAGCTTTTCATTTTCAAAAAAGATTTTTCAGCGTCTGGGAAGTGGAATGGTTCGACGTTTGTCTGGTACTAGCGTGCCCGATGCTCCTAGTGGTTTTCGTGCTATTTCTCGTGAAGCAGCCTTGCGAATCAATGTTTTGACAGACTTTACATATACTATTGAGACTATTATTCAGGCAGGAAAGAAGAATCTCAAGATTGAAAATATAAAGATAAAAACTAATGCTCCACAGCGTGAATCTCGCCTTATTCGTAGTAACTGGCAATATATTCTGCGTTCATCTACTACTATGATAAAGATTTTCTCTTATTATGAACCTTTACGTACCTTTACATATATTAGCATACCTTTTTTTATACTTGGTATTGCTTTATGGGGACGTTTTTTCCTGAAGCTATTACTTAGTGATATACAGCGTGGCGCTCATATTCAATCTATAGTTGTAGGGTCTGGTGCTTTAGTTATTGGATTCCTTATTTTCTTAATGGGTATGCTTTCTGATATAGTCGGTATAAACAGGCGGTTACAAGAAGATATACTATACCATCTCAAATGTAAAACTCTTTCAAAAAAAGACGACTCTGGTAACACATTAAAAGAAAACAAAAAAGGTTGAAAAGTGACAAAGTGGAATAAAAAAGTCTTTGCCGGAAATACTTATGATAAATACAGCACACGAAATCCCATATTTCGCTTCCTTGTTAGTAGTTACAAACAGCAATTCCAGAGGTTAATAATGCCACTCAATGTTAGTAGTATTTTAGAAGTTGGTTGCGGTGAGGGTTATATTGTAGAATTTTTAAAAAGGATTACGCCTGTCAAGATAAATGCTTTTGACTTGGATGCTAGAGTAGTTTTGGATGCGAAAGTTAAGTGTCCAAATTCAAACTTTTTAGTGGCTGATGCTTGTCACTTACCCTACAAAAGTAATAGTTTTAATCTCGTCCTGGCTTGTGAGGTCCTTGAGCACATTAGGTTTCCTGATGATTTTCTACAGGAAGTGGCTCGTGTAACTAATCAGTATTGCCTTATTGGCGTACCGAACGAACCACTTTGGCGCATAATTAATTTCATGCGTGGCGCTTACGTGAGAGATTTGGGCAACACACCAGGCCACGTAAATCACTGGAATTCCAGGTCACTTGTTAAACTTCTGAACGTTTATTTTGAAGTTATTGAGATTAGGAGCCCTCTGCCCTGGTTGATGGTTTTGTGTAAAAAATAAATATGCACAATATTCAAAATATCAACAATTTATTGTATATATTATGTAATGAATCGATTTTACTGTGATTGGAATTGACAATAGAGATCAATTTGCCCTTAATATAAGATTCGACTGTTCTGTGACTACCAACGGGACTATTCACAAGATTATTCCTAAAATAGCAGCTTATATAAATCATCTTTAATATGCACCGAAGGTCTATGACTGTTGACTGTACTCATTTTTGGCTAAGCTCTGGCTATAAAGTTTCACTGGATTTAAAGGATTACCTTAGGATTATGAATAAATCAGTATTTAATATATTGAGATTAACGAACAAAATGTTAGTTCTACCAGTACTTGTGATGTATCCATCAAGTGCTTGCAATTATAAGTGTGTTATGTGCGACCTAATTAAGGAAAAACCTCTAAGAAAGAAAGAAGATATTGATTTTCTTGATTTGGGTTTAGTTAAGAAGATTATATTGCAGGCAAAAAGATTTAATCCTTTTTTTTTGCCTAGGACAAGGATACATTTCTCAGGATTAGGAGACCCTTTGGTTTACCCTAAGATGAATGAAGTCATGAAGTTTTGTAAGAAAAAAAATATTAAATGGTCAATGACTACAAATGGCTTCTTGTTAGAGAGATATGCAGAGCAGATTGTGAAAAATAAATGTTTCTTTGTCAATATATCTATTCATGGACTTGAGAAGATTCATGAAGATATTACTTTGGTTAAGGGTTCATACAAAAAACAAGTAGAAGGAATTAAAAGATTATCATCACTGAAGAAGAAATATGGAACTAAGTTTCCAAAGATTACACTGAATTGTGCAATATCAAACTTAAATATTGAAACTTTGAAAGAAATTGTAAAAGAGATGAGCCAATTAGCTATACATGGAATAAGTTTTCAACATCTTATGTATAATAGACCTGATTTAAAGAGTAATTCAAAAGTTGCAATTACAGACAAGAAGAAACTGGAACAACTGGCTTCATTTGTCAAATTGAGTTCAAAGTGGAGAAAAGTAGATTTCTTCCCAGTTATTCATAAAGAGGAGATAGAAGGATATTATACAGATTATGACTTTGGTTTCAATAACAGTTGTAACTTTCCTTGGCTGGCATTAAGGGCTTATCCTAATGGAGATATTGGAAATTGTAATGTATCGTTTGGGAATATTAAGCAAGATTCGTTAAAGAGAATAAGTAATAATGCAAATGCGGTAAACTTTAGAAATAAAGCTAAAAAATGGAAAGTTGGGGATATGTGTCTAAGATGTTGTCATAGGCAGTATTACTAGATTAAAATGAGATATTTGTTAAGATCAATGCGAGATTTGTTAAGATCCAGGATGGCTAAGTTTGGAGTTATTAGCTTATTTAATTATCCTATTAAGATAGGCCTGACCGTACTACTTACCGAAGTGTTTGCCTTGTGGTATCTTGCTTCGTATATCATATCGACAAGTATAGTTATTGCTTTTAACTTTTTTTATAATCTGAAGGTCGTCTTTGGATTGAAAAGGACGAGCTCTAATCAATTTGTGTTGTACACAATATTTACGTTATTTTTTATGGGATCGGATGTTCTGATGGTTAAGGTTTTAACTGACTCAATTGGAGTTTATTATGTATGGTCCATTATCTGTGTAACCGCAACAATATTTCTACTCAAATTTTATACATATGCTACAGTTGTGTTTGTCGAAAAAACAGAATAGAAGAATATAGTAGGTACTATGATAAACATAATAGTAAGAATCCTATTGTAAAATTCTTAATGAAAGAGTTCCATAATACATAATTGAGGATGGTTGCAAAAATAAACTGGTCAGAGTTTAACAAAGCATTTGGCCCCTTATGTCGTGTCGACCTTTACTACTTAAAACATATATACAATCTGAGCGATGGGAAGTGGTATCTCAATATTCATACTCTGGAGTTCGTGTGTTTACCTGCGGTTTCGGCTATGCCTCAACCTTCGCAATACAATTCATTAACAAACGATGATTACTTAGTTAGATGTGGTACATAAAATGGGGGTACTCCATTGAGGCTGTAATTGGACATGCCAAGACAGCTGGACGATTAGATAGAAACTTCTTAATGCGTTTATTTTCAATATATTTGTGGATGAAAGGGCTTAAGGCTTTATTTAGAGTGTTATTATTTGATGATGATGCTCCAAAGGGCCATGTTGGAGGAATGCTTTCTCCTTTGCTGGAAATCTTACGGAACGGCCATGCCGCTAGATGGGTTGAGGGTAAACGGATACTGGATTGTGGTTGTGGAAGGGCTAAGGTATTAGAATTTTTAGGAAGCAATATTTCATATACTGGAGTTGATAGTGATTCAGAAATCGTGAATTATTTAGAAAAACGGTATCCTCGGGGGCAATTCATGTGTTTAAATGTTGAAGAACTATCATTTCCTAAATGTATGATGTTTGACTCTATTGTTATGACGGCAATGTTAGAACATCTAGATTCCCCAAATAAATTCTTGGGTCACATTACATCATTCTTGAAACCGGGAGGGTTAGTCATAATTACCACACCAACTCCTTCATATGGGAGACTACTTCACTATGGAAGTAAGATTGGCGTTTTTGACCACGTTGCTGACGAGGACCATAGATCACTATTAACTCGTATAGATATTGAGATTGCATTTAATAAGGCAGAGCTTCAGATGGAAAGATGCTATCGTTTTGCAATTTGGGGAAACCAGCTTGTTGTAGGTCGTAAGCCAGACCATGCTAAACCTACATTCTGTGACGATAATATTAAAAAGAGTTAAGGCGGGAATAGATTTGTTAACTTCTCGGTCTTCGTCCTCACGTTTCGTTGCAGCTTTACGCAAGTGGGGGGTTAGATCCATTGGACTGTTTGCCTTCGCTTTCCTAATAACGAGAATTGATATTAATCAGGTAATTACAGGTGTTATTCAGGCTAATCCTGTTTTAGTGTTTGTAGCTTTTTCGCTGACGTTTCCTTTTTTTGCTATCAAAAGCTGGAGGTGGCAGAGTTTGCTCAACTCTTTGGGCTTATTTATTTCATATCCCAAAGTATATTTGTTATACATGATCGGTCTATTTGCCGGACTTCTAACGCCCGGTCAGGTGGGTGAGATGGTAAAGGTATATTATATTAAACGTTCAGGCGGTTCTATCTGGATGTCTGGATTGAGTATAGTGTTGGACCGGTTGTTAGATCTGGGGTTATTGGTAGTTTTAACCATTCCTGTTTTTTGGGTTTTTGATGATATTGTAACAATTAACCTGTCTACACGGGTTTTGGTTGTCTTAGCGGCAATTACGGCTTTATTTTTTATTTTTAAGGACGTTCGCAAACGTGTTATTTATTTCATAAATTTTTGTTATAGTTGGATAATCCAAAAAATAAAAAAGAAATATAATATAGAGAGCATGGGAAACTTGAATATTCTCAAGAGGATACCCTACAGCTCTGTGATTACGCTTACGGCATTGGCATATGCCATTAACTATTTGCGGTTTTATCTTCTTTTAGCTGCTCTGCAAGTACAAATTCCATTGCTCCATCTAATTGTGGGACTAGCCCTGGTCTGGTTGGTAGGCACACTTCCAATCTCTGTTGCAGGGATTGGAACTCGTGATTTAGCTCTTATTACCGTATTTTCCCATTTGGGGATTAGAAGTGAACTTGCTATCAGTTTCTCTTTTCTTATCCTGGGGCTTTACTTATTCCAGATGATTGTGGGTTTTTTGTTCTGGATAATTAAAGGGGACAAATTAGATTTAGACGTCAATATGAATGTCCGCAAAAGCAAACCCTTTCTAATATGGCCACAGGTGAAAGAGGGTTTTCTTGTAATTTGGATAATAGTTGTTACTTTCGCCTTCTTTGCCCAGTTCCTGCCTTACTTTGATACAGCTTTTAATTTGGTTAAAAATACATTAGGTTTTTAATGGTCATCTCAAGTGTTCTATTGATAATCATTTCCATTTTCCTGTTAGGTATTGCCAGCGCTGCTGGTGCGACAATTTTACGTTGGTTTAGATTTTCATTTTCTTCTAATCTGGAAACTGCGGTCTTCGCATTTGGAGTGGGAGTGCCATTGGCGAGTTATATGGTGTTTGGAGCAGGCACAATGGGCTGGATCAATAAGATAATGGTTCTTGCCGTGTTTGCATGTTTATTAATGCTCTCATTACCTACCTTAATACGGATATTTCAAATTTTACGTTCTTATGGTTACACATTCAATAAATCAAGTTACTCATGGAATAAGCTGACAATCATTTTACTATGTATACTAATTATTCATACGTTATTTAACCTGGTTGGCTCACTGTCACCGCCTACGCAACCAGATGGACTCAATTATCACCTTGGCGCGGTAAAGTACTATATTACTCAAGGCTATATTGGCTTTGTTCCATATCGTGCGTGGAATGCCCCTTTTACCTCAGAGATGTGGAATCTTATCGGTTTATTATTGGGAGACATTAAACTTCCTAACCTTTTTGTTTATAGCTTTGGGCTGATCAGTATGTTGGCTGTTTACAAGTTGGGGGAACGTTTAGGTGGATATGAAGTAGGACTGCTTACTGCAACTCTTTATTATACAAGTACCTTTGTTACAACAATTACTAATTCTGCAAAAAGTGATTTGTTAATGATGTTGTTTATATTTCTCTCTTTTAGCTCGTTACTTCAATGGCAGGTAAACCGTGAAACTCGATGGTTAGTATTGTCTGGTATTTTTACCGGTTTAGTGTGTGCAACTAAAATCCAGGGACTTTATTGGCTGGTTGCATTTAGTATTGGAGTAATATGGATGATGTGCATGGATAAAGATCAATCGATGAGTCTTCGATTGCGTAACATTGTGCTATGGGGTATTTTTGCATTACTTGTTGTTTCACCGTGGTGGTTGCGAAACTGGATTCAGGCCGGTGATCCAGTATGGCCATATGGTTATGGATTGTTTTCATCTAAGTATTGGACACATGAATTGGCTGCCAAATATGCCCATTGGACTCGCGGGCCGGGGGATGGGATCTGGTACTACCTGACTGGATTATGGAATCTTACCACCAGGGCTGCAATCTTTCACCCAAGTAGCACTGTTGGAATAATGTTTACTATTTCTCCTGCTCTTTTAGCATTTATTCCCGGTGTGATTGTGTGTTGGAGACGTTTTTGTTTATCCAAAAGGGACAATCTGATTACAATATGCGTGGTTGTAATTGTTTATTACACAGTCTGGTTTGTAAACTATCAGCATCCAAGATATTTGCTGCCGATGCTGGCTTTATTAGGGATTCCAGCAGCAATGGCATACCAGTCATTCCATGAGTATCGTAAAGTCTATTTCGTTGCAACAGTATTATTATTTGCTTCATTTACGCTTACAATGGCCATGAATGTGTTTTTCAACTTACAATATCTACCTGTTGTGATAGGCCGTGAATCTCAAGATGAATTTCTGAAGAAGAAGGTAAGTTTTTATGAAGATATACAGTGGGTAAATACAAATCTGGAAACTAACAGTAAACTCATGGTTTTTCCTTTAAAAACATTCTACTTTGATGTCCCTGTTGTGCGTGCGGATAGAAATGTCTGGGATTATAATGTGTCTGCTTCAGAGTTTATTGTCCAGTTACAGAGCAAAGGTGTTACTCACATTTTTCTGCCCCATGATGTTGAAAACTATTACTTAGAGTACGGCTTTGATTATATATTGAAACAGCTTGAACATGATGGAATACTCCGTGTGATTTATAATAATCCAGAGGCCATTCAGATAAATAGTCGAACCTTAAGCCGTTATAGCTATATTTCACTTGATATATATAAGGTTGTTTATCCAAAGCTTTACGATTAAGAAGAGATTATGGAAACAATTACTTTCAATTATTATTGTATTATTATCTATAGATATATTTGCCTGCAACATTTATTATCGTGCAGTAAAAAAATTGATTGAGAAACCTCCTTTGTTTTCAAATTATGATGTTGGAATAGTTTTCTATAAAGATACAGGAGAGAAATTTGGTCTTAACGAGGAAGTATTACGAAGATTAAATCATTCAGTGAAATTATATGAACGTGGAGTTATTAGTAATATAATATGCGTTGGTGGTGCCAGGCCTATGCAAAGTCGTGCAGGTGCAAGGGAAATGAGAGATGTGCTAATAAGTTTTGGATTACCTGGTGATATTATTTTTTATGATTCAGTTTCTTATGATTCGATTACAAACTGGAAAGAAGCATACAAAATTACAGCTTCAAAAGGATGGAAAAGTGTTTTATTAATCAGTTCACCATTACATTTGTATAGATTGTCGAAAATTATTATTAGTAATAAGGATTTGCTTTTGTCCGTTTCTACATATTCATATGATGAAATAGGCAAAAGTAAGTTTTTTATATGGAAATCAATACATTATGAATGGATAGCGTGGACTGCAATGACCCTTATGCCCAAAGAAACTTATAAGAGAGTAATTAAGTGATGGCGTAATTTAATTCAAGAGTAACTTTGTTAACAAATTTTTCTGATATACTTTTTCTTTACGGCCCCACATGGGATCAACCCGCACAGGTCAGTAAACACCACCTTGCTAGATATTTCTCACGTGGCCGGCGTGTGCTTTATGTAGAAAATCCAATACATCCACTGTCATTTCTTACCAGGCGTGAAGAAGCATTAAGGCTCTGGAAACGTTACCTCAATGGCCCAATAGAAGAAAATGAAAGATTATGGGTTAGCACCTTTTTCTATCCTTTACCCTATCGAGGGAGTCGGATATGTTTGGGTGGTCAGTGGGTTAATATAGTCAATCAAACAGTAATCAGACCCCAGTTATTACGTTTGTTAGACCATTTGGATTTTGAGCTTCCAATTCTGTTTGTGGGTTGTGCTTATGCGCTGCCTTTAATAGAACAAATACCTCATAGTTTACTGGTTTATCATTGTAGTGATGACTTTACACTTACTTCGTCCTTCCCCGCTTCATTTTCTGATCTGGAAGAAGAACTTATCCGGCGCTGCGATGTTGTAATTACTACCAGTGAAGAATTATGTCAAGCTAAGATTCATCTTGGTTCAAAGTTTGTTACAGTCACCAATGGTGCTGAGATTGAACATTTTGCCAGCACACAGGCTCCAGATACGCAGCTTGCACCGGAATTAGCAGATTTACCTCAACCGATAGTGGGTTATATAGGTAGTGTATTTGAGTGGATTGATCAGGAATGGGTTATTCAGGCTGCCCGTAAATTGCCGACGTGGAGTTTTGTATTTATTGGCCCCTTGATGACCGATATATCAAAACTAAGAGACCTTCCAAATATACATTATCTTGGGCCACGTCGTTATGAAGATTTACCCAAATATTTACGTGGTTTTGATGTGACAACTGTGCCTTTTGTAACCAATGATGTAACATTGCGTGCCAGCCCGATAAAGTTTTATGAATATCTGGCTTCAGGTGTGCCAATAGTAGCTACTAACCTGCCGGATTTTGAACCACTTTCAGATTGTGCTTATCTCGTTAAAGACGCTACTCAGTTTTCTTCAGCGCTTCAACGTGCTGTATCTGAGGATTCTCAGGAAAAACGTCAACTTCGAATGACTGAGTCACAAAAATATTCATGGGAAGTGCGTGGAGCTCAAGTAAATGAAATTATAGAAAATGCCCTATCTTTACGTAGTGAAAACCAAAAATAATAGTGAAAGTATGATATTGTGAAACAATTAGTTCAACAAATAAGTGGGGGAAGTTCGCAGGTATTAGATGTTCCTGTACCAGAAACAAGGCCTGGGATGTTGTTAGTGCAAAATTCAGCTTCATTGGTTTCTGCGGGGACTGAACGTACTGCGGTGGCAGCTGCAAGTGAGAGTCTGATCGGCAAAGCGCGTTCGCGTCCTGATCTGGTTCGTCAGACTGTTGATAAGGCCAGGAGAGAAGGGATTATGCCTACAATAGAATCAGTGAAACAACGTCTTTCAGGTTTTATATCTCTGGGTTATAGCAGTGCGGGTACGGTAATTGACATTGGCGAGAAAGTAAAGGGTTTTAAGCGAGGTGACCTTGTTGCCTGCGCAGGTGCAGGATATGCTGTGCATGCTGAGACTGTTATTGTTCCAAAAAACTTAGTAGTAAAAATTAATGACGGGGTGGATATTGAATCTGCCGCTTTTACTACACTTGGCGCTATAGCTATGCAAGGTATACGTTTGGCAGAGGTAAGGCTTGGGGAGGTAGTTGGTGTTATAGGTCTTGGTCTTCTGGGGCAGTTAACCATTCAGATGCTGAAGGCTGCCGGTTGTATTGTTGCGTGTTTAGACATCCAAAATGACAGAACAAAGATTGCGGAGCAATTCGGGATCGATAGCGCAGCATCTACAGCGGAAGGATTTATTACAATTTGTCGTCAGCTTTCAAACGGTCGTGGTATAGATGCGGTACTTATAACGGCCGATACCAGGAGCAATGAACCGGTGAAACTGGCAGGTGAAGTTGCAAGGGACAAGGGTATAATAGTGGCTGTTGGGACAGTTGGAATGTCAATCCCTCGCAAGGTTTATTTTGAAAAAGAACTGATTTTTCGTATTTCACGCTCTTACGGGCCTGGCCGATATGATCCTATGTACGAGGAGAAGGGGTATGACTACCCCTACGGTTATGTACGTTGGACGGAACAGCGTAATATGCAGGCTTTTGTACAGATGCTTGCTGACAGTAAAATTAACGTCCAACCTCTGATCACTCATCGCCTCGATATTAATGAAGCGCCTAAAGCATACGATTTGATTACAGGAAAAACGGAGGAGCCATTTCTTGGCGTACTTCTGAAATATGCAGAAAAACCTGATATAAAACACAAGATCTTAATGAAAAGCAGATCTCACCGTTTACGATCTACAATTGATACTGATAAGGCTAAATCAAAACTCGATTTAGTTAGTCTTGGGGTCCTCGGGGCAGGTAATTTTACTAGTTCTGTGATGTTACCGGTTATTAAGGATATTAAAGGTATAAATTTGACTGGTATCGCTAGTGCTCGAGGTACTAACGCTCGTTCTTTAAGTGATCGTTTTGGATTTGATTACTGTGCTACGGATGAAAATGAAATTATTAATGATCCTAATATTAATACTATCGCAATTATGACCAGGCACTATCTTCATGCCCAGCAAGTTATTGATGTATTGAAGGCACGCAAAAACGTTTTCGTTGAAAAACCTTTATGTCTAAACGAGGAGGAATTGAAAGACATAATCTCAACTTATTATGACGAACAGGAACGTAATATTGCAGATGGTGTACAATCTCTCTCTTTAATGGTTGGTTTCAACCGGCGTTTTGCTCCATTTATAATTGAACTAAAAGGTTTATTGAACAATGTTCGGGAGCCATTGGTGCTCAATTATAGAATAAATGCCGGCTATATACCTGCAAATCATTGGACACAGGACCCTCAAGTGGGTGGTGGTCGTTTAGTAGGAGAGGCGTGTCATTTTATCGATTTGTTGATATATTTGTCAGGCAGCAAACCATATAAAATTATGACGTATGCACTTCCTGACAAAGGGCATTATTCGCAGGACAATTTACATATTACATTGGAATTTGCCAATAGAACTTTAGGTACCGTAACTTATGTGGCTAATGGTGACAAAGGGTTTGGCAAGGAGTGTCTGGAGGTGTTTGGAGGCGGTTTGTCTGCAAGGCTTGATGATTACCGGACATTGCTTATACAACATGGGAAGAAGAAAATTAAACGTACGAATAGGTTGCGCCAGGATAAAGGTATTAAGAATGAATGGCAGTCTCTGGTTGATTATTTAACTGGCAGTGGGCCAGTGCCAATTTCTTTTGAAGAGATAATATGCTCTACTGAAGCAACTTTAGCTGCACAATTAAGCCTTGAGAAATGTGAAGTTGTGACCCTTGGTGGGCATTATTCGGGAGATAAGGCATGAATGTCCTCTTTGTATATTCATTGCAAGATATACAAACCCCGGCTAAACCTTTACAGACATTAGAACAAATGCAGTTTGGGATTTCTTATATTTCATCGTATTTAAAAAAGCATGGGCACAGCACCAGATTGTTAATTCTAACCAGAGAAACTGGAAATTCTGTAATCGATGAATATATAAATGATTTTCAACCAGGATTAATTGGTTTTACTGCTGTAGCAACTGAGTATGAGTTTATTGTGAAAATTGCAAGTTACATAAAAAGCCATTACCCTAAAATATACTTGTTAATCGGAGGCCCTCATATTTCCCTAAATCCAGAGGCTGTTATTTCTGATGCCTTTGATGCACTTTGCGTTGGCGAAGGAGAGTGGTCAACACTTAAATTAGTTAGTCAGCTAGAACGAAATATTCAACCCTCAAATATAGCCAATTTCTGGATTAAGGATGGATATCAAATAGAAAAAAATCCTACACAATCGTTTTCACAAGACATAGACAGCTTGCCTTTTCCGGATAGAGAAATGTGGTTGAATTGGATTGCCAATCCAATAACAAACTGTTCTCTTTTATTAGGACGAGGATGTCCGTTTAAGTGTACGTATTGTTGTAATCATGCATTGAGAAAAGTAAGTTCTGGAAAATATGTCAGACTAAGGGAGCATGATAATATTCTGGCAGAGTTAGAGGAAATTGTAGATAAATTTCCAACAATAAAGGAAGTTTATTTTGAAGTGGAAACATTCGGCGCTAATATAGAATGGTCTATAGAATTATGTTCTAAATTAAGAGACTTTAATACAAAAATGAGCAGACTACTATCCTATGGAGTTAATCTAAGAATCACAACAAATCCCAGGCTTGAACCCCTTTTTGATGCATTAAATAAGAGCAATTTTCATTTTATAAATATTGGTCTTGAATCAGGAAGTGAGAAAATACGCCGTGATATCCTAAAGCGAAATTATTCAAATGAGGATGTTATTCAGGTTGTAGAATTAGCTAGAAAATATGGCTTGAGAATATCTTTCTTTAATTTAGTAGGCATTCCTGGTGAAACTTTAGACGATTTTAGAGAAACAATAAAAGTTAATAGGATATGCTTGCCAGACAGGAATTATCTTTCCATTTTTTTTCCGTACCCAGGGACAGATCTACATTCTTATTGTAAGAAACAAGGTCTATTGAAAAACTCTATTGATACCACAATGGAAAGAAGTAAGGCAACATTAGACTTACCAGGATTTAATAAAAAACTTATAGAGAAGTGTTATATATGGTTTGAATACAATGTTTATAAAGGCTATAGACCATTTTACAAAATAATGGCACAAGTTATTGTAAACAAAATTCATTGTGATTATCATTTACACAGATTTTACAGGAAATTAACAAACTTCGTTTTTTTTAAAAGGTTGAAAGTTTTACTGCAGTCTTTTTAAGACTGGTTTCTGGAAGTTTAGATGCGGGTATTAATTTTCATAGAAAATTATCTTCCTGGATATAGATCAGGCGGACCAGTTCGTGCCATATCCAATATTGTGGAACAACTTGGCGATGATATTCTTTTTAAAATAGTAACTAGAGACCGTGATTGTAATGATAATGTTGTTTATTCTGATATTATAGTTAATTCATGGCAACAAGTAGGCAAAGCAAAAGTACTTTATCTATCACCACAACATCTCTCACTGAGCAAAATACGCACTCTGATGCTTGAGACAGAGTATGATGCTGTTTATCTTAACAGTTTCTTTTCTCGGTATTTTTCTATTAGACAACAACTTTTGAGTATGTTGCATATGATACCTAAAAAACCTTTTATTATAGCTCCTCGTGGGGAATTATCTTCAGGTGCATTATCATTAAATGTTTTTAGAAAGAGTATTTATATTTCTTTAGCGAAAATAGTTGGTTTGTGTCGCCATGTGAATTGGCATGCATCAAGTATATTCGAAGTATCAGACATAATGAAATGTTTTGGCAAAGAAGTCCGTGTGAAAATTGTAGCGGATTTACCAACTCCGGTTCATTTTGCAGAAGACTCTTTGAAATATAGAGAAAAAGTTGTTGGACGTTTGAAGATATTGTTTCTGTCACGCATAACAAGAATGAAAAACCTGTCTGGTGCATTAGCTCTGTTAAATGGATTGAATGGTGATGTTGAGTTTAATGTTTATGGACCGATGAGGGATACTAATTATTGGAAGGAATGTGAGAGGATAATTAGTTGTCTTCCTCGAAATATTAAAGTTAAATATTGTGGGGAATTATCTTATAAACTGGTTAACTCTGTAATGAGGGATAGTGACATTCTCTTTCTTCCTACTCTTGGAGAAAATTATGGTCATGTTATCATAGAATCGCTATGCTCAGGTTGTCCAGTCTTGATCAGCAATAGAACACCATGGCGAGAGTTGAAGAAAAAAGGTGTTGGTTGGGACCTTCCATTGGAAGAACCGGAGCAATTTAAGCTTGTGTTACAGCAATGCATTGATATGGATACACAATCATATCGGGAATTGTCACAGGGAGCATATGAATATGGATTAAAGTGTTGTCAGGATGAAAATTTACCCAGGAAGTACAGAGAATTATTTTATTCTGCAACAAAAGGTTGGTAATTTCCATATAGGCTGATGGTATAGAAATGAGTTGGAGTATCAAAGAATTAGATGAAGTTAAGGGATTTACGGTTGAATGGGGAGATTCTGAGATTTACATTTTGTCCAGGTTAAACAAACTATATGTCAGTAAAAACTTAGAAAGACCATTCAAGCATATGTATACTTTTCGCACTTCAGGTATACTTTCCCTTTTGTCTCATTTACGAATATTACAACGCTTTTTTAGATTTATGTTCTACAATGTTATAAAGTTGCCTACTGGGGGTATTTTTGTCACTTTTCAAAAACAAGCAGGGCTTTACAAAGAAGGAAAGTTTCATCCTGTCAAGGGAATGGACAGGCCGTCAAGATTTCTAAGAGGAGCTTGTGCAGTTGATCAAGCAGGTGGTGTATATCTTGGTGAGTATTTGTCTAATCCTGATAGGGGGCCAGTAAAGATTTATTATCTTCCACCGGATTCTATTCAATTGGAAGTCGTTTATGAGTTTCAATCCCATATGATAAGACATATTCATGGTTTATTTTATGATCAATATGAGGACTGCATCTGGTGTACTAGTGGTGATATGGAGAAAGAATGCAAAATACTTAAAACTAATGATAGTTTTGTTACAGTAGAACTTGTTGGAGAGGGGGATGAAACATGGAGAACTGTCAGTGTGCTTTTTACAGAAGACGGCATATATTATGGTATGGATGGGCAATTTTGCCAAAACTACATTTATAGAATAGATAGAAAAACAAAAGAGCGTACACAATTGTCAAAAGTGGACGGCCCAGTATATTATTCTAAAAAAATTGATGGAAGGCTTTTTTTTGGAGTAACAGCAGAGGGGTGTCCAAGCCAATCAGAGAATGTGGCATCATTATGGTGTGTAAGCCATGATGGGCAGGTGGAACGAGTAATTGGTTATGGTAAGGATTTTCTGCCAAATCGCGTCTTTATGCCAGGGACAATTCATTTTACACTAGGTCCTGAAAGGGATAACAAGCTGCTTTTGTATTGTCTTGGGCTAAAGGGTGTTGATGGTAAGACATTACAAATAACTTAAATGAAAGAACAATGTATTTAATTTTATTTAAAACAAAGACTATTAAGATGGTGTGTCAAAGGTACTGTAGATGTGTGGGATAGCGGGATATGCAAGAGATAATAGAATTGTTGTACAGAAATATTATGCGCGAGAAAAAATGGTATGCAGACTTGAAGAACATATCCAGAAGATTCTTGGTAATAATAAGGAGGTTTCTTGAAAATAATCTTGGTTGCAGGTGCACGGCCTAATTTCATGAAGGTTGCTCCAATAATAAGACAACTAGAAACCAAGCGCAAAACAAATAAGTCGATAGAGTTGTCATGGAAACATGTGCATACTGGCCAGCATTATGACTATGAGATGTCGAAGGTGTTTTTTAATGATTTAGAAATGCCTGAACCAGAGTATTTTTTAAATGCTGGTTCAGGTGGTCATGCTGAACAGACTGCAAAAGTTATGGTTGAATTTGAAAAGGTATGTGTAAAAGAAAGACCAGACATTGTTATGGTGGTAGGGGATGTCAATTCCACCTTGGCGTGCTCAATAACGGCAAAAAAGTTGAATATAATAGTTGCCCATGTAGAAGCAGGTCTTAGAAGTGGCGATATGTTTATGCCAGAAGAAATAAATAGAATTGTAACCGATTCTATTTCTGATTTTCTTTTTGTATCCGAAAAAAGTGGTATGCGTAATTTAAAAAATGAGGGGAAAAGGGATGAACAGATATTCTTTGTAGGTAATGTAATGATCGATACCCTTTATTACCAGCTAAACAAACTTAATGATACAAAGAGTTGTGCAAAAAAAATATCGAAAAAAGAAAAATATGGTGTTGTTACCTTACATAGACCTTCC
The DNA here is from genome assembly GCA_046757745.1 of Candidatus Scalindua sp. Classification (GTDB taxonomy): domain Bacteria; phylum Planctomycetota; class Brocadiia; order Brocadiales; family Scalinduaceae; genus Scalindua. The sequence continues at coordinate 9,275 of JBHHYW010000001.1, read as the reverse complement.
AATGTTGACGAAAAGGATACATGTCAAGGAATTATTGAAGCCTTGATTAAAATTTCTAAAGACCTAACTATTGTATTTCCTGTCCATCCAAGAACTAGGAAAAATTTAGAAACTTTTGGTTTAATAGAATTAGTGAATGATTCAAATATTAGATTGTGCTCACCTCTGCCCTACGTTAAATTTCTTAGACTGTGGAAAGATGCCAAGGTGATGTTTACTGATAGTGGAGGGATTCAGGAAGAAACAACCGCCTTAGGAATCCCATGTTTCACTATTAGAGAAAATACTGAAAGGCCTGTAACGGTAGAGGAAGGTACGAATACTCTCGTAGGAAACAAAAAAGAATCAATTCTTAATGAGTACTCTAATTTCAAAAACGGTAATTCTAAATCTGCTAAAATTCCGGAATTATGGGATGGTAAATCAGCAGAGAGAATTGTGAATGTGATATTAAAAGCAATGTGTATAAGAGATAGTTGAATTATTTAAGGGAGAGGAGTGATATGACAAGCAAAAAAGTGCTTGTAACAGAAACAGGTGTTTTTTATTGGAAATCATCTTATAAAATGTTTAGAGGAAAGAGGTCATTGTGTAAGAGGAGTGGATACTAAGTATCCAGAATACGAAGAGATTATTACAGATAAGTTTGAGTTGCTTGATTTGAGAAGACGGGGTAATTGCCTCCAGGCAGCTCGATGAGTTGAACATATTTACAACCATGTTTCAAATATGGGGGGAATAGGTTTCGTTGAAGATCATCATGCAGAGATTGTAGATGATAATATTCTTGTAAATATTCATATGTTCAATTAAAAGAGGAAGATGCCTATTCTGCATACGCTGAACCTGGTTTATATAATTACTGATTCCAAAACGATTAGGCTGGTTTTTGGTAGTGCAGGGCATTAAAAGATAAGAGCAACTTTTAAGATTTTGGTATCGTTATTAAGTAGTGTGTCTTTTGGACTTATTACATAAAAGTTATTTGTGGATAAATACAGTTAAATATTTAAGGCAGATACAGATATATTACAGGATTTATTATTTGATCAGAAAAAAATATAGAATATTGACCAATCATAAATATGAAAGACTTATTCCTAAAAAATCGATTCATATTGAATTAGATAATTCCATTCCAAGCGAGACAAGCTTTGTGAAAAACAGTTTTACTTTTTTAAATCTGTCAAAAGAATTCAGAGATAAAATAGATTGGAGTTTTTTAGAATATGGCAAATTATGGAATTACAATTTAAATTACTTTGATTTCTTGAATCAACAGAATATAGGTCTTAAAGATGCATTATGGCTTATAAATGATTTTATTGATCAATTAGATAATAATAAATATGGAATGGACTCTTATCCTACGTCTTTGAGAACCGTTAACTGGACGAAGTTTTTAAACAAAAACCGTATTAAGGATAAAAATATAACATCCTCACTCTATACTCAAATTTATATTTTATCGGATAACTTAGAATATAATCTCCTTGGAAACCACCTGCTAGAAAACGCTTTCTCATTACTTTATGGGTCTTATTATTTTGATGATTATAATCTTTATAATAAGGCTAAGAGGATATTAGTATCAGAACTAAAGGAACAAATACTTGATGATGGTGGTCATTATGAACTTAGCCCAATGTATCACCAGATTATTTTATTCAGGTTTCTTGATTGTCTAAATTTGGTAAAGAATAATAATAAGTATGATAATGAGATTTTAGGTTTACTGGTAGAAAAAGTTGAGAAGATGCTTTTGTGGATAAATGCTATAACATTTAATAATGGAAACATTCCACTTTTTAATGATAGTGCATACGGAATTGCTCCAACAACAAGACAACTATTTGATTATGCAGAGAAGTTAGGTGTGAGAATGAATGGAAGTTACAAGTGTAATATGTTGCATGTCAGTGGGTATAAAAAGATAGTTAAATCGAATTATGAAATAATAATAGATGTGGGTAAGATTGGCCCTGATTATATCACAGCTCATTCCCATAGTGACACCTTTAACTTTGAGTTATATATAGATGATAAGCCTTTTATAGTAGATACAGGAACTTCAACCTATGAACCAGGTGCCTTGAGACTATATGAGAGATCTACCTCAGCGCATAATACTGTAAAAATAGAAAATTATGATCAAAGTGAGATTTGGTCAAGTTTCAGAGTGGGAAGAAGAGCTTATGTCAAAGATGTAAAGATGTCAGAGAATGAAATAACTGCTGCACATGATGGATATAAGAGGATGGGAGCAATACACAGAAGGAGTATGAGGTTTAGTAAAAAGAATGTTGAAATAATTGATGAAATTGATTCCCAAAAAATGTATTACTGTTATAGTTATCTGCATTTTTATCCGGGAATACAGTTAAAAAAGGATGGTAATGTAGTTTATGGTAATAATAAAAAAATAATCATACACAATGCGACTTCTATTAATATAGAAAAATATCATTATGCACCTGAATTTAATAAATTATTGGAAGGGCAAATGTTGAAAATAGTTTTTAATAAAAGCCTGCGTGTAAAGATTATTGGACAAGTATAATGCACATTCTCTTTTTAACAGAAAACTTTCCTCCAGAACGTTATGCTATTGCAAGTCGTGTATATGAGAGGGCATGTTATTGGATCAGATGGGGTCACAAAGTAACCGTGCTTACGTGCGTACCTAATTTTCCAGAAGGAAAGATTTATAAGGGGTATCATAATAAATGGTATCAAGTTGAGTATATGGATGGTATTCGGGTAGTTCGGACGAAAACTTTCATTACTCCAAATGAAGGTTTTTACTTACGGACATTGGATTTTATGTCCTATATGGTAACTGCATTTTTTGCCGGCCTTTTCCAGAAAGGGCCTGATGTAATTGTGGCAACCTCACCTCAATTTTTTGCGGCTGTAGGCGGATGGGCACTGGCTAAGGTACGTTATGTGCCTTTTATCTTGGAGTTGTCTGATCTCTGGCCTGCCAGTATTACGGCCGTTGGTTTGATGAATGACAATGTTATTATTAGGTGGATTGAAAAGTTTGAATTATTCTTATATTGCCAAGCAGCGTCTATAGTAGTGCTTACTGAATCATTTAAGGAGAACTTAATAAGTAGAGGAATTAGGGAATCTAAAATTTCTGTTATACTCAATGGAGTTGATATATCCAGATATGAACCACGGCCACGAGATGATTCATTATCGGAACAACTTGGTTTGAAAGGATGTTTTGTTGTTGGCTATATTGGTACACTCGGCATGGCTCATGCGTTAGAAAATGTTTTGAATAGCGCTGAAAATTTGCGTGATTTCCAAAATATACGTTTTCTTTTTGTTGGAACTGGAGCAGCACGAAGGGCTTTAATTGAAGAAACTAACAGGCGTAAGCTTAAGAATGTGGTCTTTGTTCCATCTCAACCAAAAGCTAGAATAAGTGCTTACTGGAGTATTTGTGATGTATCTTTAATTCATCTAAAAAACACGCCATTGTTTAAAACGGTAATTCCATCAAAAATATTTGAATCTATGGGTGTGGGTTTGCCCTTGTTACTGGCGGCTCCTAAAGGAGAAGCTAGCAAGATTGTAGAAGAAGAAAATACCGGAATGTGGGTACCGCCTGAAAACCCAGAAGCTCTGTCAGATGCAATTATAATACTTAAGAAAGATAAAGAAAGGCTTAGACAATTTGCTGTTCACAGCCGAAAAGCTTCATCAAGTTACAGTCGGAAAAGTCAGGCTAAGAATATGCTTGCTGTGCTAGAACGTGTAATTACATGAAACTCTAAAAAATACTTTTTATAATGCAGTCTATAAGAAAGGAAAAGGAAAGGATATTATCGTGAAGGTATTAATAACAGGTGGTGCAGGATTTATCGGTTCACATCTTGCTGAAAAATATTTAGAGCGTGGAGATGATGTTTATATAATTGATGATTTAACTACAGGTACGTTGGATAATATAAAACATCTTCAAGAAGATGAAAAATATAAGGATAGATTGTTTATAACAATTGATAACATCATAAACTATAAAGTTGTTTCAGATCTTGTAGGAATTTGTGATGTGATTATTCATATGGCTGCAGCTGTAGGAGTACAATATATTCTTGAGAATCCTTTGTCATCAATTACTACTAATATTAGGGGGACTGAAATAGTACTAGAGATTTGTAACAAATTTAGAAAAAAGATGTTGATTGCTTCTACATCTGAAGTGTACGGCAAACATAATCACTCTCCTTTGGTTGAAACAGATAATATAATATATGGCCCATCGACGAAATTCCGGTGGTCATATGCTGCTGCGAAATTGATGGATGAATTTACTGCACTTGCCTATTACAGAACCAAAAAGTTGGAAGTGATTATAATCAGGTTATTTAATACAGTTGGTCCAAGACAAACGGGGAGATATGGTATGGTGATACCAAGGTTTGTTCAACAGGCACTGAGGAATGAGCCTATTACTGTTTATGGTGACGGTACTCAGACAAGGACGTTTACCTATGCAGAAGATGTTGTTGAGGCAATAACAAAGCTGATTGAATGTTCGGATGCAATAGGAGAAGTAATAAACATTGGAGGTGCTGAGGAAATAACTATAAATAATTTGGCAGAAAGAGTAAAGAAGTTAACCAGTTCCACTTCTGAAATAATATTTGTTCCTTACGATGAGGCTTACACAAAGGACTTTGAGGACATGCAAAGGAGGGTTCCATCTATAGTAAAGGTAGAAAAATTGATTGGTTGGAAGCCAACAACAAACTTGGATGGTATTCTTGAGAAGGTTATCGAGTATAATCGGGTGAGGGGGTAAGGGGTTTTATATTGCAGAATAGTGAAACCGTTAAAATAATTTTGTTAGAATGCTTTTTAAAGTTCAGTAGAGCTCTGCGGGTGATTGGAAAAGGTGTCTCATGAAAGGATATATAATTCCTTTTCTTACTTCATTTTTCATTGTGATATCTATAATTCCTTTAATTATTAAGTATTCACGTAGATATGGTTATGTAGCTATACCTAAAGAAGATCGATGGCATAAGAAACCTACAGCACTTTTGGGTGGTGTTGGGATTTTTTTATCCTTTATAATCCCTGCATTAATTTTTATTCCTCTAAATAAATTAACCATGGGCGTTCTTCTTTGTGTTACAGCTATATTTGGTTTAGGGTTGTATGACGACCTTAGAGAAGTAAAACCATATTTGAAATTTACTTTTCAAGTTGTTTTAACCATTGTAATGATTTTTTTTGGGATAAGGATAGAAATCATCCCATTTGCTTTCATTGCCATTCCTTTAACAGTCTTCTGGATTGTGGGTATTACTAATGCTTTTAATATTCTAGACAATATGGATGGACTGTCATGTGGAATCGCCTTTGTTTCTTCATCTTGTATATTTTTATATGCTGTTCAAAACAAGCTTCCTTTAGTTGCTTTATATTCTTCCATTATTTCAGGGTCCACACTTAGTTTCTTGATATTTAATTTTAATCCAGCCAAGATTTTCATGGGAGATTGTGGAAGCTTATTACTAGGTTTTCTTTTGTCAGTTGTTACTATTCTTGGAACCTGGCAGGAAGCTACAAATCTATTATTCGTAATAATGGTTCCATTGTTTATCTTGGTAATACCTATTTTTGATACCGCTTTAGTTACTTTTTATCGAAAGACCTATGGACGTTCTGTTTCTCAAGGAGGTAAAGATCATACCTCTCACAGGTTGGTCCTCCTGGGATTGTCTGAGAAAAAGGCTGTACTCATGTTGATGGGGCTTAGCCTTTTTTTTGGTATCGTCATTATCTTATTATCAAGTTTAGGTTTTTTTGCTCCTCTTATCATTTTCGGTATTTTGACTGTTTGTCTTTTGTTATTTGGCATTTTTCTGGGTGGAATTAAAGTATATGCAGAAAGACGTAAGAAAACTTCCCGGAGAATTGAAGTACATGCAGAAAGACGCAAGGAATTTATTCAACGAAAAAGCTTATTTAATTCGGTTATTCTTTATAAAAAGCAATTTTTACAGATACTTGTTGATATAGTTGTAATCACCATAGCTTATATTTCAGCCTATCTTCTAAGGTATGAGGGAATTCTTTCTGAACATAATTTAAGATTAATTGAAACATCCCTACCGATTATAATATTAATAAAAGTGATCGTGTTTAACATTTTTGGGCTTTATAAGGGAGAATGGAGATATGCTGGAATAAATGATATGATTCGAGTTTTTAAAAGCGTTTCTTTAGGTTCATTACTTTGCGTGACAGTTATATTTGTTTTATATAGATTTGAAGGATACTCCAGGGCAGTATTTATGAGTGATTATGTTTTGACGCTATTAATGGTAGGGGGCGTAAGAGTTTTTGTCAGAGCATTCAAGGAATATTTTTTTACTGTTGCCGATAAGGATAGTAAATTGCCAGTACTCATTGTTGGTGCAGGTGGTGGAGGTGAATTACTAGTTCGTGAAATTAAAAATAATCCAAGAATTAATTGTACACCAATAGGATTTATTGATGATAATTTAAGGATGAAAAGAAAGATAATCCATGGGCTGAAGGTATTAGGTACAAGAGAAGATATACCTTCAATTGTAAAAGAAAGGGGAATAAAAAAAGTTTTTATTTCTATTCTTTCTGTGGACGAAGATAATATTCAAGGTATTTACGAAATATGTAAAGACTTAAATGTTGAATGTAAAAGAATCAAACCAATTATTGAGTTATAAGTAAACATAGGGACAACCCCCTGGTTAAATAAAATTCTAGTTATTCGTCACTCGCCAAACAACCCGTCGGGCAGGCCCACCAAAAAGTACGTTGGACAAATTGGTCATTGCGCTAAGCTGTCATTAAGTCGTTGGCCATTATGAGGTTATAGGTTGAAGGTGGAAAGTGGTAGATTATGAACCAAACGGTACAGGGTAGACAGTATTCAATAATTAATAGTTACAGTTTGTTCAAAAGGCATATTATGAATCCTTAAGAGATATTCCAAGACTTATCCTTCACAGAATCCATTGTGCTATGGAAAACTATTCATGGTATTTAGTTACACGATTATAGATCCTTATAAACCGATTCATCGTATAACATATTATAGGTAACGGTATAGATTAAAACCTGAAATGTTTCCTAATGCTGAGTGGATTTATCAAAGATGTGTGTGCCTTCCGATATTTTCTGCTATGACTGATGAACAGGTTGATTATGTTATTCAAAACATCAGAGAGGTAATGCGATAAAGCTTTACAAGCAATGCATAAAACGTTTGTTTGACATTTATTTTTCATTTATTGGTCTAATTGTATTTATACCTCTTTTTGTAATGGTGTCAATTCTTATAAAGATAGAGAGTAAAGGTACAGTGTTATTCACCCAGGTACGTATAGGCAAAAACTTTAAACCTTTTAATCTTTACAAATTTAGATCAATGGTTATGGATGCCCCAAAGATAGGACTTCCTATTACTACAGGAAGTGATACACGAATTACTAAGATTGGAAGATTCTTGAGAAAGACGAAGATTGATGAATTACCTCAGTTTTTTAATGTACTAAAGGGTGATATGAGCTTTGTGGGTCCACGTCCTGAGTTGTTACAGTATGTTGAAATATTTCAGAAGGAGTATGAGGAAGTCTTAATGGTTAGGCCTGGGATTACGGATCTTGCTTCTCTCAAGTATCGAGATGAGACAAGTATTCTCGGGAAAACTAAAGAGCCTGAAAAAGAATACGTCTGTAGAATTCTACCAGAAAAGATTCGTTTGGCTAAAGAATATCTTAAGCGCTCTTCACTTATCTTAGATCTATCCATAATCTTTAAAACGCTTATCAAGCTCGTCATCATAAAGAAATCATATTAACATCAAGTATGCGCCGCATGGCAAACAATATGCAGTAAGCAGTAGGCAATCATTAGTAGGTAGAAGGCCCCCATTCCTTGCACCGTGGCGGCACGCTGCTTTCTCCCGCAAAGCGGGACTTAACCGCAAGGAGGCATTGGGGGTAAACAGAAGAGAGAAGGAAGGAAGGAGGGCTTAGGAGCAAAGGAGAGGGGGAGCAGAGGTGATACAAAGTCATGAAGAGTTGGAGGTTTACAAACTGGCGTTTGATGCTGCAATGAAGATTTTTGATGTATCCAAAAAGTTTCCTCGTGAAGAGATATACTCACTTACTGATCAAATATGTCGATCATCCCGTTCTGTGTGTTCTAACGCTTGCCCTGTTAAATAGCTTTGGATTGAAAGTGTTTTATACATACATTCTACAGAGCGTGAAAGATAAGGAGTTCTATACAGGTTTTACTAAAAACCTCAAGCTAAGATTTGAGCAGCATAACAAAGGCATTGTTGAATCCACAAAAGATAGAAGACCTTTTAAATTGATATACTATGAAGCATGTCTTAGTAAAGATGATTCAATTAGAAAAGAAAAGTATTTTATGACGTATCATGGGAAAATGTTCTTGAAACGTAGGCTCAAATCTTATTTAACAGGGTAAAAAGCATGGAGAAAGCGTCGTTACGAGGCAGCTTTTGTGAGTAAATTAAATGATGCCGAAGCGGAGGCAGCGGAGACTCAAGTGTGGATTCGCTTTTCTGTTAAATGTAACTATTTGTCAAGTGAGACCGGTCAAGAATTGTACAATAGTTTCGACCACATTATAGGTAAGCTAGTCAACATGATAAATAAACCAGAACCATGGCTTTTACTAAGGAGCAATAAGTGAATTCTCCTAAGCACCCTAGCCCCTTCGCGCCCATGCACATCCTAATAACTGGCGGGGGCGGGCTGTCATTTAGCTGATATAGTCAGGCGTCATTAGTCAATTTTTGACAGGCAATAATTAACAATGTCTGTCATGAATCTCGAATATTGGCAAAAGGAAAGGAAATTTAATTGATTAGTTTGAGACGTTTAAGATCGTCTTCATTCCATTTTGTTCCACTGAGAAAACTTTTAAGAGTTCCGGGAGGTAAGGTGTCTTTTGCATGATGATAATGAATGACAACACGGCGTCCGTCAAGATGGCGATAAACCCTTTGACTTCCTTTGCGCCTTCTGTATTTGAATCCATCCTGCTCAAGGGCCCTAATGAGTTCTCTAACAGAAGTATTTCTGAGTCTATGTATCATAATGAGACTGCTATAGCAGGCGCGTCTATGAGTTCTACTTCATCTGAAGGTGCGGGAAGGTCCTCTCCTGCATCTATCATATCCTCTATATATATCTCAGCAGCATCTTTTATATTGTCTAAAGCTTCTTGTG